>JAIPCF010000067.1 GCA_021738385.1 Sulfuritalea sp.
CGCGTTCTGAACAAGAGCCTCAACTTTGCCGTTGAGCTGGAAGGTACAGACGCCTTTGGACGCAATTCCGGGGCCGCCATCGTTCAGGCACCTCGAGCCCTACCGCGAGTGATCCGCCTGCCAAAGGAAATTTGCGGGCTGGACTATGGTTTCGTGTTTCTTTCGTCGATTCTTCACGAATATGTCAGCGAGCTGTTTACAGGCATGAGCGTACTCGGCTGTTATCAATTTCGCGTAACGCGGAATTCGGATTTGTTTGTTGATGATGAAGAAGTGAAAAACTTGCGTATCGCGCTGCAGGGAGAGCTGCCACAGCGCCATTTTGGCGATGCCGTACGCCTTGAAGTCGCCGACAATTGTTCCGAAAGCATGACCGATTTTTTGCTGCAGCAATTCGGTCTTGAACGCGACGATCTCTACCGCGTATCCGGAATCGTCAATCTGGTGCGTTTGAATTCGGTGCCGGACCGGGTGGACCGCCCGGATCTGATGTACGCCCCCTTCCAGCCGGGATTGCCCAAGTTGCTTGGCAAACGTTCCGATATCTTTGCCAGCATCCGCAAGAATGACATCCTCATGCATCATCCGTTTCAGTCTTTCGCGCCGGTCATTCAGTTGTTGCAGCAGGCATCCGACGACCCGCAAGTGGTTGCGATCAAAATGACCGTCTATCGTACCGGAACGGATTCGGTGCTGATGCAACACCTGCTGCGTGCCGCAGAGAAAGGCAAGGAGGTCACAGTCGTAGTGGAACTGATGGCCCGCTTCGATGAGGAAGCCAATCTTTCAATCGCCGCGCGACTGGAAGAAGTCGGCGCGCATGTGGTCTATGGCGTGGTGGGCTACAAGACGCACGCAAAAATGTTGATGATCCTGCGCCGGGAAGATCACGGTTATCGCCGTTACATACATGTGGGTACTGGCAATTACCATCCGGGCACGACACGCTTCTACACCGACTTCGGCCTGTTGACGGCCAATCCGGAAATTGGCGAAGACGTCAACGAGGTATTCAAGCAGCTGACGGGGCTGGGCAAGGCCAGTGCACTGAAGCACCTGTGGCAGGCGCCCTTCTCGCTGCATCCGAAAATGCTGAACGCAATCCGCGCCGAGACGGAGGCAGCCCGCGCCGGCAAGCCAGCAAGGATTATCGCGAAAATGAACTCCCTGCTTGAAGCAGAAGTGATCACGGCACTGTATGAAGCCAGCGAGGCCGGCGTAACGATCGATCTGATCGTCCGCGGCGTCTGCGCGTTAAGACCGGGAGTCAAAGGCCTTTCCGAGAATATCCGGGTGCGCTCGGTGATTGGGCGCTTTTTGGAGCATCACCGGATTTTCTATTTCCATGCCGATGGCAAGCAGAACATCTATCTGTCGAGCGCCGACTGGATGGAACGCAATTTCTTCCGCCGAATCGAAATCAGTTTTCCGGTGCTGGATTCCAAACTCAAGCAGCGGGTGCTTAAGGAAGGGCTCAAACCCTACCTTGCAGACAACAGTCAAGCCTGGGAAATGAACGGAACCGGTGAATACCGTATCAAGCCGACGCGGCGCGACCGCATCTGCGCTCAGGAACGCGTGCTGGCCAACCTGGGGGTCGGCAGCATCAACGTACCGTAAAACTTGTCAAAGCGCTCGCCAACCCTTCGGCGGCATTCGCTCCGATCTGCTTGGCAAATTTCTCGGCGAAGTTCTGCCTGACACTGAAGTCGCGCACTTCGGCCGCCTTGATGACGTCCCGAGCAACACTCTCGACGGTGCCATAGCCGTCGGCCAGTCCCAGTTCGATACTCTTTGCACCGCTCCACATCAGCCCGGAAAACATTTCGGGAGTTTCCTTGAGCCGCTTGCCCCGACCATTTCTCACGATGGTGATGAATTGCTGGTGGATTTCACCGAGCATCTGTTTGGCATGGTCCTTGTGGTTTTCATTTTGCGGCGAGAACGGGTCGAGAAAACCCTTGCTCTCGCCCGCCGTCAACAGGCGACGCTCCACTCCCAGCTTCTCCATGGTGCCGGTAAACCCAAACCCATCCATCAGGACACCGATCGAACCGACGATACTGGCCTTGTCCACGAAAATCTTGTCCGCCGCAGCCGCCACGTAATAGCCGCCGGAAGCACACACATCCTCCACCACGACGTGGAGCTGAATCGCTGGATGGGCCTTGCGCAAGCGCTTTATCTCGTCATTGATGATGCCTGACTGGACAGGGCTGCCGCCTGGACTATTAATACGCAAGATCACTCCGGCCGTATGTTTGTCTTTGAATGCCGCCTGCAAACCGCTGATGACATTGTCGGCATCGGCATCGCCCTTGGACTTGATCACACCTTCAAGATTGACCAGGGCCGTATATTTCGTACCGTCTGTCAGTTTTTCAGCATCGCCCCAGTCCAGCACCAGTGCAAGAATGAACGTCAGATAGGCAAAACCGAGAAGCTTGAAGAAAATTCCCCAGCGCCTGCGCCGCCGCTGCTCAGCAACCGCCTCGAGGGCAAGTTTTTCAAGAATTTTTCTTTCCCACTGCACGTCATTGCTATCGAACACTCTATTTGCCTTCCTCTAACAAGAAAACCTGCCCCTCATTCTCGCTCACCTGGAGTGCTACGAGCCCCTTGCCGTTACAGCGTCCGCCAAGGCAGTGGCCCGATGCCGGGTCGTACAAGGCACCATGCGTGGCGCAAATCAAGTATATGCCTGAATGATCGAAGAACTCGCCCTCCTGCCAGTCCAACTGGACAGGCACATGCGCACAGCGATTCAAATAGGCATGAGCCTGCCCATGAAAACGCACGACAAAAGCAGGCTCGTCGACGCCATGTCTTTCTACTGAAAAACGCACGCCCGGACCTTTTTCGGTCAGCTCTTCACTGCTACATATCAACCGCCTGTTCAAGACTGCTGCCGCAGCCACGCCGCCAATTCCGCTACATCCGCGGCGCAGAACAGCGGGCTCTCCGCTTCCAGATTTTGCCGTGGATGGGCACCATAGGCCACTCCCACGCCGGCCACACCGGCGTTTTTGGCCATCAGCAGATCGTGAGTGGTGTCGCCAATCATCAATGTGACTCTTGGTTCGACACCAAACTCATCCATCAATTCAGCAAGCATCTGCGGATGCGGCTTGGAATGACACTCGTCCGCGCAACGGGATGAATGAAAACTCGGTCCCAAACCGCTGACTTCAAATGCACGATCAAGACCTTTGCGCGTCTTTCCCGTCGCCACCGCAAGCATATGTCCGGCCTGCGTCAGCTCTTCGATCAGCTCCACGACACCTTCGAACAACAGCAGATCCTGATCGCGAGACAAATAGTGATGACGATAGCGCTGGGCGACATCCTGATAGCGATCTGCCGGAAGATCGGGCAGAGCATGACGCAATGCGTCGATCAGGCCGAGGCCAATAATGTGATGCGCACGATCGTCAGAAGGCGGCTGAATGCCAAGGTCTCTCGCTGCTGCCTGAATGCTGGCGACGATGGCTCCTGTGGAATCCATGAGCGTGCCATCCCAATCGAAAACAATCAGTTCAAATCGCTTTGCCATAACCACCTTTTCAATTTTCACCACTGCGCTTTTTTTTCCCGAGTGCCTGAGCTCTCTGGTGTTGACACCTTGCGCTCGTTTCTATCGAGCTTATCAACAAAGCTGCTCAACTCAGCAGGAAGCGGCGACTGAAGCTCCAGCCGCGCTCCTGTCAGAGGATGCGGGAGCGCCAGTTTGGCTGCATGCAGGAACATGCGGCTCAGTCCGCTCTTCTGCAAGAGCTTGTTCAAAGGGAAATCACCATATTTGTCATCACCGGCAATCGGAAATCCCAGATGCGCAAGGTGAACACGGATCTGATGAGTCCGGCCTGTCTTCAACTCCACCTCAACCAGACTGAAATTTTCCCAGCCCGCCACCAACCGCACGATGGAATGTGAAGGTTTGCCATCCTGATTGACGCTGACTCGCCTTTCGCCATCTGCCGTCAGATATTTGTACAAAGGCAGACGGACGTGCTGCAATTCGTTGCGCCACTGCCCTTTGACCAGCGCCAGATAGCGTTTGCCGATACCCCCGTCGCGAAACAAATCATGCAGCTTGGTCAAGGCCAGGCGCTTTTTCGCCACTACCAAAAGACCGGAAGTATCCCTGTCAAGCCGATGGGCGAGTTCGAGGAACTTGGCCAGCGGCCGCGCCCGGCGCAGTTGCTCGATGACCCCGAAAGAAACACCGCTGCCGCCGTGCACGGCCACGCCAGCCGGCTTATCGACAACGATTAGCGCCTCGTCTTCCCAGACTATTTCAAATTCTCTTGCTGGAACAGCGGCTTGCGATGAACGCTCGGCGATTCGAATGGGCGGAACACGGATTCTGTCGCCTAGTTGAAGTCGATACTCAGCCGCGACTCGGCCTTTGTTCACGCGAACCTCACCGCTGCGCACAATGCGATAGATATGGCTCTTGGGCACGCCCTTGGCAATCCGCAACAGAAAGTTGTCGATGCGCTGGCCCTCGGACTCATCGCCAACTTCAAGCCATGTCACCGAATCTTTGCTCAAGTCCTTCATTTCCAATATACTGCCTGCTTGGTTAGCCGTCCCTGGACGGTGTGCCCGGCGGCCCGAAGTGGCGTCGGTGGCACAGTTTTCGGGATGTTGTTGCTACCCCTGCAATATCGCTTGTTAGCGAACAAATGCATGGGAGCGACATAAGGCGCGGAGGCAACAGAAGACAGCCGCCGGACTTCACAAATCCGACCGGTAGCGCCAACAGCCGACCACAGGGTATTTCGCTCGCCCAAAAGAGCGATACTACTTGATTGCGCGCATCACACACAGATACAGGCACAGTTCGCCGGGCGCTGATAACGAATCAGCGACCGTTTAACAAAAGACAAGTTAACAGTCATCAACTCCGTTTGCCACGCACTACCATGGGCACCATGAACAACCCAAAAAAACTGCAAACCCGACTCGCACCGCCCGCGTCCTGACGCCCGCGGTGCACGACTTGTCGTGCCCTCCTGCATTTGATTGCGCGCGGGAGCACACATGAAACGCATGCTTTTTAATGCGACGCAAGCTGAGGAACTCCGCGTCGCGATAGTTGATGGTCAGAAATTGATTGACCTCGATATCGAATCAGCCAACAAGGAACAACGCAAGAGCAATATCTACAAGGCTGTCATCACGCGTATCGAGCCCAGTCTCGAAGCCGCTTTTGTAGACTATGGTTCCGAGCGTCACGGCTTCCTTCCGTTCAAGGAAATTTCCCGCAACTACTTCAAGCCCGGCGTCGATGTCGGCAAGGCACGCATTCAGGACGTCCTCAGTAATGGCCAGGAGTTGATTGTCCAGGTCGAGAAGGATGAACGAGGTAACAAGGGCGCGGCATTGACGACCTATGTTTCGCTGGCCGGCCGTTATCTGGTGCTGATGCCCAATAATCCAAGGGGCGGAGGCGTCTCACGCCGCGTGGAAGGTGATGATCGGCAGGAACTGCGAGAGATCATGGATCAGCTGGAAGTACCCAATGGAACCAGCCTGATCGCGCGTACCGCCGGTATCGGACGCACCCTGGAAGAGCTGCAGTGGGACCTGAACTACCTGCTGCAACTGTGGAACGCCATCGATGGCGCATCGAAAGTGCAAAGTGGCGCCTTTCTGATCTATCAGGAATCCAGTCTGGTCATCCGCGCCATCCGTGACTACTTCCATGCGGAGATCGGTGAGATTCTGATCGACACCGACGATATTTTCGAGCAGGCGCAGCAGTTCATGGCGCACGTGATGCCTGGCACCGCCAATCGCGTCAAACGTTATCACGATGACGTCCCCCTGTTTTCGCGTTTCCAGATCGAACACCAGATTGAGTCGGCCTACTCGCGCCAAGTCACGCTGTCTTCCGGCGGTGCCATCGTCATCGACCATACCGAAGCACTGGTCTCGGTCGACGTCAACTCAGGCCGCGCTACCAAAGGCAGCGATATTGAAGAAACGGCATTGCGCACCAACTGCGAAGCCGCCGACGAAATCGCCCGCCAGCTACGCCTGCGTGACCTGGGTGGCCTGATCGTGATCGATTTCATCGATATGGAGTCGAGCAAGAATCAGCGTGAAGTCGAGAACCGTCTGCGAGATGCCCTGCGTCACGACCGCGCCCGGGTGCAGACCGGCAAGATCAGCCGTTTCGGTCTGCTTGAGCTGTCGCGCCAGCGTTTGCGTCCTGCACTTGCCGAAACCAGCTACATCACCTGCCCGCGTTGCACCGGCACCGGCCACATTCGCAGCACCGAATCGGCAGCACTGCACATTCTGCGCATTCTGGAAGAGGAAGCAATGAAGGAAAACACCGGCGCGTTGCATTGCCAGGTGCCGGTTGATGTCGCCACCTTCCTTCTCAACGAAAAGCGCGTTGATATTTCCCGCATCGAAATGCGTCATCGCGTCAACCTGGTAATCGTACCCAATCGGCATCTTGAAACACCCGCGCATGAAATCGTCCGCTTGCGTCACGATCAGCTCAACGCGGAAGGTATCGTGCTCGCCAGCTATCAAATGGCAGAAAAGCCGATTGAAGAAACCTACCAGCCGCCGTCAGCGCAGTCTGAAATCAAGCCGGTGAAAATTGAAGCGGCGGTTAAGGGAATTACACCCGATCAGCCGGCACCGATCGTCGCCCAGAAAGCGACACCTGTCGCGCAAGCGGCAGCGAACGGTGGCGGATTTTTCGGCAAGATTGTTTCCTTTTTCCTTGGCGAGAAGACGCCGGAAGCCCCGGTCGCCGCAGCACCTAAAACCGACAGGCCGCCACGCCGTGAAGGCGGACGTGACCGCAACCGGGATGGCAATCGCGAAGGAGGCCGCGGTGGGCGCAATAGTCGCCGCGATGGACGCGACAACCGGGAAGGCAAGGCCGAACAGACGCCTCGCCCTCAAGGGAAACGCGACGAAACCCAAGGTGAAGGTGACAACCGCAGATCTCGCGGCAATCGTAACGAGCCGCGTGAGCCAAAAGAAGCCCGTGAGCCCAGGGAAGCACGCGAATCGCGCCAGCCACGCGAACCCAAGGAAGCCAGAGAGCCCAGGGCTCCTCGCGCCGACGCCAACGCAGCAAACGGCGCCGTGTCACCAGCGCCGACAATTGGCAACGAGCCGGGTCAGGCTATCAACCAGGATGGCGAAGCACGCAGCGGCCGCAGAAGTCGCGGACGTGGACGTGGGCGCGGTCGCAGCAACGAGGAAAGCAGCGCACCAGAGGCAGTTGTGGCTGCGGGACTTGTCGCTGTCCCAGTCGTCGAATCGCCGCCAGTTGTCGCCGAAGCCAGTGTTCTTACACCGATATCAGCCGACGTCGTTGCGCCAATAGCTGCCATCGAAACGGCTATCGGCGTGGATTCTGCTGCAAGCGCAACACCTCCACCCGCAGCAGATACGCTCGCCGCGACAGAAGTTGTGCCGCCAGTCGTGCCTGCGGTTGTCGCGCAAGTTCCTGCGGAAGTCGAGCCGGTCGCGGCGACGGAGGCTCCCAAGCCAGTTGAACCGGTTGCCGTCGCCGAGGCAGCGGTCGCTTTAGACCCTGCCCCGGCAACCGCCTCTGTCGTGAACGAGCAAGCTACATCCGTTGAGAATGGCGCTCCAGTTCCGGCAGTTGCAATTGAAGCGCCTCCCGTTGCGGAACCCGTTCAGCAATCCTCACCGGTTGTCGAGCCGATCATCGTGCCGCCGGCGCCGAAGCCAGCGCCGGTCGACCTTTCAGGTTCGCTGGAAAAGGCAGGTTTGGTGATGATAGAAACTCAAGCAGCGACCCAAACTGAAGCAACGTTCGAGCCGCCCCCGGTTCTTGGTCGCAAACCGAAACCTGCGCAAACTATTCCTGACGAACCGTTGCAATTAGTGGAAACCAAGTCCAGCTGAAACCTGTATCCGGACGAAAAGAAGGGGCGCCATGCGAAAGCGTGGCGCCCCTTTTTGTCATCGTCGCGGAGAGATATTGGTGTCGCTATTCAGACGAGTGCCGCTTAGGGTTTGAATCAAGCGAGTTGCGGCATCCTCAACCAGATCGAGTACATGCTCGAATCCCTGAGGGCCGCCATAGTAGGGATCAGGAACCTCATCCTCATCAAAGCCCTCGCTGAACTCGAGAAAAAGCTTCAGCTTCGCCTGCTGCTCACGCGGGCAGGTATGTCGCAACAACTCCAGATGCTCTCTATCCATGGCCAGAAGATGATCGAATCGGACAAAATCAAATTCGGTGACTCGTCGCGCGCGTAAAGCCGCAAGTTCGTAACCGCGCCGCCGGGCAGCCGCCACTGATCGCGGGTCGGGCGCTTCACCAATGTGATAGCCGTGCGTTCCGGCAGAATCGAATTCAAACTGACCCGCCAGGCCCAACCGCTGAGCCAGCCCTCGTGCGACACCTTCCGCTGTAGGCGAACGACAGATATTGCCCGTGCAAACAAAGAGAATCTTGTGAATCATCAAACGGCATCTCCCGGTGCATCGTGGGCCTCGCCCCCAAACGCCAGCCGCTTGATGCGAAACAACTCATCACGCGCCCGGGCGGCCTCCTCGAACTCAAGATTTCTTGCATGCTCCTGCATGGCCTTTTCGAGACGTTTGATTTCGCGCGACAACTCCTTCTCGCTCATCACTTCGTAGCGAGCCGCCTCCTGCGCCGCCTTGAGCTCATGCACCGCAGTGTCCGCATCGTAGACACCGTCGATGATGTCCTTGATGCGCTTCTTGACGCCGATCGGCGTGATACCCATGGCTTCGTTATGCGCCACTTGCTTGGCCCGCCGGCGCGCGGTTTCAGCCATCGCCCGCTGCATCGAATCGGTGATCCGGTCTGCATAGAGGATCGCCGTTCCGTTGAGATGTCGCGCGGCACGCCCCATGGTCTGGATCAGCGAGCGCGTGGAGCGCAGAAAGCCTTCCTTGTCGGCATCCAGTATCGCCACCAGAGACACTTCCGGAATGTCCAGGCCCTCGCGCAACAGGTTGATGCCGACCAGCACATCGAATTCGCCGAGGCGTAAATCCCGGATGATCTCGACGCGCTCCACCGTATCGATATCGGAATGCAGATAGCGCACCTTGATGCCGTTGTCGTTGAGATACTCGGTCAGCTGTTCCGCCAGCCGTTTGGTCAATGTCGTTACCAGTACCCGCTCGCCCAGCGCAATGCGTTTCTTGGCCTCCGCCAGCAAATCGTCCACCTGGGTGCTGGCCGGGCGCACATCAACCACGGGATCGACCAGACCCGTCGGCCTCACCAGCTGTTCGACCACCTGACCCTGATGCTCTTCTTCGTAGGTCGATGGCGTCGCCGAGACAAATACCGTCTGCGGCATCAACTTCTCGAATTCCTCGAATTTCAGCGGCCGGTTGTCGAGTGCGGACGGCAGGCGGAATCCGTAGTCAACCAGGTTTTCCTTGCGCGAGCGGTCGCCCTTGAACATGGCGCCCACCTGTGGAATGGCCACGTGTGATTCATCGACAAACATGATCGCATCGGGCGGCAGATAGTCATACAAAGTCGGCGGGGGTTCACCCGGTCGCCGCCCGGAAAGATGCCGCGAGTAGTTTTCAATACCTTTGCAGAACCCCAGTTGATCCAGCATTTCCAGATCAAAGCGAGTGCGCTGCTCGATGCGCTGCAACTCCACCAGCTTTTGCTCCTTGCCAAAAAACTCGATGCGATCGCGCAGTTCCGCCTTGATTCCTTCAACCGCCTTGAGTACGGTGGCGCGCGGCGTCACGTAATGGCTGGAAGGAAACACGGTGAAACGCCCAAGCTTCTGTTTGGTATGTCCAGTGAGTGGATCAAATACCGTCAGCCCCTCAATCTCGTCGTCAAACAGCGTAATGCGCACGGCACTTTCTGCATTCTCCGCGGGGAAAACATCGATCACGTCGCCGCGCACCCGGTACACACCGCGCTTGAAGTCCATTTCGTTGCGCTCGTACTGCATTTCCGTCAGACGACGGATGATCTCGCGCTGCCCCGTTTTCTCGCCCTGACGCAGGTGCAGAATCATGCTGTGGTAATCGACCGGATCGCCAATACCGTAGATCGCCGATACCGTGCAGACGATCACCACATCACGTCGCTCCAGCAGGCTTTTGGTTGCCGAAAGCCGCATCTGCTCGATATGCTCGTTGATCGACGAATCCTTCTCGATGAACAGATCACGCGAAGGAACGTAGGCCTCAGGCTGGTAGTAATCATAGTAGGACACGAAATACTCGACTGCGTTCTCCGGAAAGAACTCACGAAACTCCGAATACAACTGAGCCGCCAGCGTCTTGTTGGGCGCCAGTACCAGCGCCGGACGACCGAGCCGGGCGATCACGTTGGCCATGGTGTAAGTCTTGCCCGAGCCCGTCACCCCCAACAGGGTCTGAAAAGACAAGCCGTCCTCGATCCCTTCGGTCAGCAGCCGAATCGCCTCTGGCTGGTCCCCTGCCGGTAAAAACGGCTGATGCAGCCGCCAGGGACTCCCCGGAAACTCAAGCACCTGCGCCTTCAATTCATGAATTTCGCCCACTGCATACCCAGTTCAATTTGCTTATGGAAAGCCAACAATATCTTGATCGGATGCCGTCGGCCGTTGCGGTATTATTGCGCGCTTCGTGCCGCATCTACATATTGCCGTATCACCAGCGCCGACTTTCCATCCTTCCCGCTTCTGGAGCAAACATGACCTCGATTTTCGCCGCCGTCGAACTGGCGCCCCGCGACCCCATCCTTGGCCTTACCGAGGGGTTTAACGCCGACAAAAGCCCCAACAAGGTGAATCTCGGCGTCGGTGTGTATTACGACGACAATGGCAAAATTCCGCTGCTCGGTGCCGTCAAAGCCGCCGAAAAAGCCCGTATCGAAGCTGCTCCCGCACGCGGCTACCAGCCGATTGATGGCCTCGCCGCCTACAACCAGGCGGTACAAGCACTGATGTTCGGAGCGGACTCCGCCCTGATCAAGGATGGTCGTCTGGTCACCATCGAGGCGCTCGGCGGAACTGGCGCACTCAGAGTCGGCGCCGACTTCCTCAAACGCCTCTACCCCGAG
The DNA here is from genome assembly GCA_021738385.1 of Sulfuritalea sp. Lineage (GTDB taxonomy): Bacteria > Pseudomonadota > Gammaproteobacteria > Burkholderiales > Rhodocyclaceae > Sulfuritalea. The sequence continues at coordinate 11,069 of JAIPCF010000067.1, forward strand.
GCCAGGGTTTACATCAGCGATCCAAGCTGGGAGAACCATCGCGCCCTGTTCGAAACCGCCGGCTTCGCGGTGGAGAACTACCCCTACTATGATGCCGCCACGCGCGGCGTCGATTTTGCGGGAATGAAGGCCTACCTTGAACAACTGCCGCCCAACTCCATTATCGTCTTGCACGCCTGCTGTCACAACCCAACCGGGGCCGACATCAGCGCCGAGCAATGGAAGGAAGTGGTCGACACCGTCCGCGCCCGGAATCTTGTGGCCTTCATCGACATGGCCTATCAGGGATTCGCAGACGGCATCAAGGAAGATGCCGTGGCGCTCGACCTGTTCACCGCCTCCGGCCTGCAATTTTTCGTTTCGAGCAGCTTTTCAAAGTCGTTCTCACTCTACGGCGAGCGCATCGGCGCGCTAACCATGGTTGCCGAAAGCCGCGACGAGGCCGTACGCGTGCTCTCGCAAGTCAAACGCCTGATTCGAACCAACTATTCCAATCCGCCCACCCATGGTGGAGCCATCGTCGCCGCGGTGCTGTCCAACCCGGACTTGCGCCAGCAATGGGAAGACGAACTGGCCGGCATGCGCAAACGAATTCGCACAATGCGCACCGCCCTTGTCGAAAAACTCAAGGCCAGGGGAGTGGCCCAGGATTTCAGCTTCATCGCCAAACAGCGCGGCATGTTCTCCTATACCGGCCTGAGCGCCGAACAGGTCGAAAGGCTAAAGACCGATTTCGGCGTCTATGCGGTCAGCACCGGGCGCATTTGCGTTGCGGCACTCAACAGCAAGAACATCGACTACGTAGCCGACGCCATCGCCGCAGTGCTGAAGAGCTAACAAAGCGGTTGCGAGCAAAAAGAGGCGCAGCTATAATTCCGCCTCTTCACGTTCCTCGATAGCTCAGTTGGTAGAGCGCCGGACTGTTAATCCGTAGGTCCCTGGTTCGAGCCCAGGTCGAGGAGCCACAGATTTTTTGGTTCTTGCACTAAGCCCAACCCAGCGGTTGGGCTTTTTGCCTTTAGGAAAAATCGATTCTGATTGCGCGCCGGCCCACCGGCACACCATGAATTTGATTGGGTTGGGCAAAGTATATCTTCGAACTTTTTTTGCCTGTTTCCGAGCTAGAACCGCTTACCTCTTTTTCACAAATTACTATGACCTCAGCACCCACCTTTAGCCGCATCAAATTTGGCGACCTCGAGATTGGCCAGCGCTTCTATGATCCGATCAGCGCGGAATACTTCGTGAAGCAGAGCGACACGATGGCTGCCATGGTCACGGGCATGGGAGACGGCACCGTACCCGATGAGTTTGAAGCGGAAGACATCGTCGGCATCGAGCAATAGAGCCATATTCCGCTGGGCAAGCAAACTCGCATGAACGATCGCCTTAAAATGGAGCCGCTCATGAGCACCCTGCCTCAATGCCCCAGTTGCAGTTCGGAATTCACCTATGAAGACGGTGAAATGTACATCTGCCCCGAGTGCGCCAATGAATGGTCCAAGTTGACGACGGCCGACGATGGAGCAGACCAGAAGTCCGATGTACTCGATTCCAACGGAAACATACTGCGGGATGGCGATACCGTGACCGTGATCAAGGATTTGAAGATCAAGGGATCATCGTCTGTGGTCAAAGTCGGCACCAAAGTCAAGAATATCCGTCTGGTGGAAGGCGATCACGATATCGACTGCAAGATCGATGGCATTGGCGCGATGCAGTTGAAATCGATATTCGTAAAGAAAATGTAGCGACTCAGCGACCGCTGCAATGCCTGAAGCCGTATCGCCAGCGCCGACTTTTCCGGCTGGGCTCCTCGGAATGAGAACCCATCCCTGCCCGCTCCGGCTTCGTCAGAAATCTTCCACAAAGGTTTTCCATGAACATCTCCGATCCCAGCGCAAAACTTGTTTGCGATGAACTCGAACTGATCACCGCTGAACTGCCCCTGGAGAACGCACAGATTCTTGAACTTGGTTGCGGCAAGGCCGAAAAGACTCGCGGCATTGCCCGGTTCGGCAAGCCGTCCGGCATCGTCGCACTCGAAGTGGATGTCGTACAGCATGCCAACAATCTGAAAATCTCTGACCTGCCAACTGTGAGATTTCGTCAGGGAGCCGCTGAGAAAATTCCGGCGGATGACGCCTCGTTCGACATTGTCATGATGTTCAAGTCTTTGCACCACGTACCCGCGGACAAGATGGACCAGGCGCTCAGCGAGATTCGAAGAGTCCTCAAACCCGGTGGGCTGGCCTGGATCTCGGAGCCGGTCTATGCCGGGGAGTTCAACGAGATCCTGCGCCTGTTTCACGACGAAAGGGAAGTTCGGGAAGCGGCCTTTAAGGCTGTCCGCAGCTCTGTCGAGGACGGTCGTTTCACACTTGTCGGGCAGCGCTTCTTCTCGACTCCCGGCCACTTCGATGACTTCGCTCAATTCGAAGACCGCGTGATAAAGGTCACGCATACCCAGCATCGGCTTGCTCCGGAGCTTCACGATGCTGTCCGCAGAAAATTTGAATCGTATCTGACAGCCTCCGGCGCCAACTTTGCAAATCCGCTGCGCGTCGACATTCTGAAGAAACCAATTGACAAAAAATGACTATCTGAATTTTTCAGATTGGAAAATGGCAATCAGACGGTAAGTCCGACGATCTGCCGATTGCGTGTATTCTCGTTGCCGGGCCCGGCAAGCAGCCCGAATCTTCCGTTCCAAAGGAGACCTTATGAAGAGCCTTGAACAGATGGATGTGGCAATCGACAAGCTCAACTCGGAGATCGGAGACCTTGGCCAGTGGTCTCCACCTGCACTATTGAAGCTGCATGAGTGGATTCGAGAAGTCGATGTTCTGATCAAAAAGGAATTCAATCGCCGCGCAGCCAGCCACCATCAAAATCCGCATCGATAGAACATCCGCTTTTCAATGACGATTGGCAATGCGCTTTTTTGACTGCGCTGCACGGCAAGTCGGGTAGTTGGCAGGTCTACCTCGTAAAGATCGCTTCACGCATGTGCTACTGGCAGTACCATGCATCTGTTGCCCTTCATGCAAGGTGAATGATCCATGAAACTCGAAATCATCACCCGGCACCCTGCCGAGGAAAAGTACTCGACACCATTGCTCTTTGTTCATGGTGCATGGCATGGCGCCTGGTGCTGGGATGCTTACTTCCTGGACTTTTTTGCGGCACAGGGCTTCACCGTTCAGGCCGTCAGCCTGCGTGGTCACGGACACAGTGACGGACGCAGCACGTTGCGCTGGACACGAATAGCCGACTATGTCGAGGATGTTGCCGAGGCCGCACATCAACTACCGAATCCACCGATTGTCATCGGTCATTCAATGGGCGGATTGGTGGTGCAGAAATACCTGGAAAACCATGCTGCTCCGGCCGCAGTATTGCTGGCCCCGCTACCAACTTCGGGTGTGCTGGCGACAACGCTGAGGCTCGCCCGGCGACATCCCTTGATATTCGCCATGGTCAACCTGAAACTCAGCTTGTACCCTCTGGTAGCCACGCCCACCCTGGCACGCGAATTATTCTTTTCGGCGAGCCTGGCCGACGCAAAAGTGAAAGAGCACTGGGAGCAACTGCAAGACGAATCATTCCTGGGCTTCCTCGACATGCTGGCATTCAGTCTGCCTCGGCCCAAGAAGGTAACGACTCCGATGCTGGTACTTGGCGCGGAAAAGGATACGGTTTTTCATCCTGAAGAAGTCAGGGCCACTGCTCGCGCCTACAACACCGAGGCAGAGATATTCGAGGACATGGCACACGACATGATGCTGGAACCCGCCTGGCAATTGGTGGCCGAAAGAATCATCGACTGGCTGAAGCAGCGGGAGCCAGCACGCTCCTGAAATACTTGCTGAATTAGAGCTGCCAGCTCTCCTGACTCGCTCCAGGCAGCACAACCGTGAATTGCTAATATTCCCGTCGAGGTGCCTCCAAGTAATCCACAGAAACTGTGGACAAGTCTGTGAGTTATTGCCCTCCGCAACCAAACCATCTTTGCTTCAGCTCGGTGCTCAATGTTTGCACAACGAGCCGCGTCCCTCCCACAACTCGTCGCCGAAGAAACTCCCGCTAGCGTCCGTTCCACGGCATTACCGGCACCGTCGAAATACTGCTGGCAGGCGCACCCTCGATCAGTTTGCGGCTGATGGCGAGATAGACCAGGACGCGGTTCTTCTCGTCCCACATCCGCACCACACGGGTTTCCTTGAACAGGATGGAGGTGTCTTCCGAAAACACCGTCTCGTCCCTGGGCATATTTCCCGGCACAGTGATCGACCCGGTCTGGCGGCAGGCCAGAGAGAACTCAGAGGGGTCCTGCGCCAGACCAAATGTACCCGCAACGCCGCCGGCTTTGGCCTGGCTGACGTGGCAGGTCACGCCGGGCAGCTTGGGGTCATGAAAGGCTTCAACACAAATTTTGTGATTGGCGCCGATCAGCTTCCAGGCCGTCATCACACAGCCGATCTGTTCCGCAAACGCAAGCGGCGATCCCGTTAAAAGTATTGCCGCGATTATCAACGCGCGCCACGAAAAACTCATCCCTGCCACCTCGTCAAAAATGTTGCTTGCCATCTCATTCGCGCAGGCAGCTCAGATTTTCCGGCTCTTCTGGATCAAGTCGTGCGCAAGCTGAATCTCCTTGGCCTGCTCGGTGGCCATGGCGATCATGTCTTCCGGCAGGCCTTGCCCGATCAGCTTGTCTGGATGGTACTGGCTGATCAACTTGCGATAGGCACGCTTGATTTCCTGGTCCGTATTGTCCTTGGTGACGCCCAGGGCCTTGTAGGCGTCATCCAATGCCGCTTCGCTGGTGGGCTGACCCGCAGCAAAGTGCGATTGATTCATCACCATGTCCATCAAACGCCTGAACGTGGCCGGGTCGTAGCCAAGGCGTGCGGCGATTTCGACAAGCGCCTCTTCTTCTGCCGAATGAACATGACCATCCGCCGCCGCCATCACGATCAGGTACACCAGCAATACCTGCTTCAAGTGTTTAGTGTGGCCACACACCGACAGGAATCGCGCGTAGGTCGACTCGATATCAAATGCCGGATCGACACCGCGCTTGAATAAGGCAATCGCCTGTACGCGATGCTCTGCGGTCATGCCCAGTTTTTGTATCACTGTCTCGACATGCGCGATCTCATCCTCCGAGACCCGCCCATCCGCCTTGGCCAGCTTGCCCATCGAGATGAACATGGTCTCAATGAAAACGGTTTGACGCAGCGCATTCTGCAAAGGGTTCATGCCGCCGGGACCATAAGCCCGCAGGCGATCGATCATCGACCCGATAAAAAGACCGAGCAGCGCGCCGAAGAACCCGAGAAAGTAAAACCCTGCGATGACACCAATAAACTTAAACAAATCGACTCCTGAAGAATTTGGATCGGACTACGCGATTATGCGTCGACATCACCGTTCAAGTCTGCCGATATCAGGCGGAACTGCTCCAGATCTAGCTTGCTTCAAGGCGACTCGACGCAATCGCCATACAACATGCCGTCGTCGCACAACACGTTGCAGTAATTCCGGAACTTCTGGACGAGCGTCGAAGCGTTCATGGTCAGTTCAGGTTTGCCAACAGGCGTAGTTTGTCTTCAAGATCGAGCAGACGTGCCTGGCTGGCAGAGTCGCCCGGCAAATGTCCAGGCAGGGCTTCGAGAAATGCCGGGGTCGCGAGCAACCGCCCCACTCGGTCGTGCAAATAGTTTTTCAGCTCGTCATCAAGTTGACGGCACTCGGCCATGAGTTCGTCGCGGCCATCGATGACAGAAATCAGATCGCCCAAATCGCGGCTGAACAGATAATCATTCTGTCCGCGATCGGCAAAAGCTTCTAATTTGGTCGCGACGAACACCGGTGCCGTTACCAGACGAATGACCATACCGCTCGGCAGGGACGTCTTGTGGGCCGTCGCCAGCGCGAGGGGATACCACCGATTCGAGAAGCCCGGTATTTCCTTCAGGGTCGGCATCACGTCGACCGTCACCGCGCCTATACGCCAGCGGCAGATTGGCGCATCCCTGCTGATGTCGTTGATGAAGCCCTGCCCACGCAAGGCTTTTTCCACCTTCGCATAGTCGGCGCGGACCGTCGCTTGAACGATCAGGCCTACATCTTCGGTCGATCTGATAGCCGGCTGAGCAGGATCAGTGATCAGCAACCCGGTCACGGCGCCGCCGACGAAGACCAACTCTTCGCGCAAGCGCTCGCCAAGCCGGTCGGCCACCAGCTCCATCATGATCACATTGGGATCGTTGGGGTTCATGCTGCCAGCCGCTC
>JAIPCF010000068.1 GCA_021738385.1 Sulfuritalea sp.
GACTATACCCGCAGTCCGGTTGGAAGAACCCGGAATGCTACGAGCGACGTTCAAATCGAGACCAGCTTCAAACACGGAATATCCTCAATCCTTCAACTTGTTATACGAACCCAACGTGAGAACGTTGGGACACTACTGAATTGAAATATTAATTTGCCGGTGGCCAAGCATCGAGAAGACAAATGATCACCACGGAGTACACGGAGTACACGGAGAAATCAAAGTCAAAGAAAGTTCTGCCTTTCTCTGTGAGCTCCGTGCACTCAGTGGTGAAGCTTTTAAAACTAACCGATCACTAAGTGAGACTCCTCAGTTCCCGCAGCACCACGGAAAGCATCGCCAGATCGAGTACCGGGCCGGTCTTCAAATCCGTCACCATGTCTTTCAGTCGCGCCAGAGTCGATGGGTTCGCTGCCTCCCACGCAGCGAGCATCTGCCCGGCATCGGTGCCACCCGGCGACAGTTTGATGACGCTCAGGGTCAGCAGCCGCATCTGCCTGGACAGGTCGTCACGCATGGCATTGCGTGCCAGACCCTGCCAGTGAGTATCGGAGGGCAGCGAGTTGATCTGAATGCCAAACCAGCGTATCTCCAGCAGTCCGACCAGGGCAAAGTAGACTTCGGCGACCCGGTCGACGCTTTGCTGGCTGTGCATCGCAATATCCACGACATCCAGTACTGCGTAGGAGGCATCCAGTCCCGCGACCTGTTTCGCGGTGGCCTCGGGAACTCCGGCAGACTCCAGTTCCGCCCAACGCTGATTGACTGCGTTAAGGTCGCCCTCGTTCAGCAAACCGGAAAGTTTGCCGCTGAGATGCGCGACCCCGGGGCGGAAGAGTTCGACGACTTCACCCATCGGCAGTTTTTCGTGACGCGTGCGCAAAAACCACAACACGGCGCGCAACAGCAGGCGTCCTGCATCGATCAGCATCTGGTTTTGCAGCGGAGCGGCAATCTTGCCATCCAGTGCTTCGATCTCGGACCAAAGCGACGGCAAATCGAAAATGTCGCGCACCAGGATATAGGCACGCACCACTTCGTGAGCATCCGCGCCGGTGTCCTCGCACATTCGATGCGCGAAAACGATCCCGACGTGGTTTGTCATCGAATTGGCCAGCACGGTGGCGATAATTTCGCGTTTCAGCGGATGCCGGGTCATTACGCCGGCGTAGCGTTTCTGCAAGACTTTGGGGAAGTATTCGCGCAGTACCGGCTCCACGTAGGGATCGTCGACCAGATCTGACGCGACCAGCTGGTCGGACAGTACCATCTTGCTGTAGGCCAGTAACACGGCCCGTTCCGGCGAGCACAGTCCCTGGTGTGCGGCGCGGCGCTCGGCAATCTGTTCGTCCGAGGGCAAGTACTCGACGGCGCGATCGAGACGTCCCGTCTTTTCCAGATGGCGGATGAATCGTTGCTGGGCGTCGCGCATCTTCTCTGCCCGGGTGCCGGTCACGGAAAGACACTGACCCTGATAGTAGTTGTCGGCAAGCGCCAACTCGCCCACCTCGTCGGTCATTTCCATCAGCAGTTTGTTGCGCTGCTTCTCGGTCAATTCGCCGTCTGCTTCCACCAGTCCGAGCAGGATCTTGATATTGACTTCGTGATCCGAGCAGTCCACTCCGGCGGAGTTGTCGATGGCATCGGTATAGATCCGGCCTCCGTTCAGGGCGTACTCGATGCGCCCGAGTTGTGTGCAGCCAAGGTTGCCTCCTTCCGCCACAACCTTGCAGCGCAGTTCGGCGCCATTGATCCGTACCGCATCATTGGCGCGATCGCCGACCTCGGCGTTGCGCTGACTGGTGGCCTTGATGTAGGTGCCGATGCCGCCGTTGTAGAACAGGTCAACCGGCGCCTTGAGAATCGCCTTCATGAGTTCCACCGGGGTCAGGGACTCCGCAGTCACGTCCAGTATCTTCTGCACTTCGGCCGTCAGCGGCAGGGTTTTTGCACTGCGTGGATAAACGCCGCCGCCTTTCGAGATCAGGGATTTGTCGTAATCGTCCCAGGATGAGCGCGGTAGCGCAAACAGGCGCTGGCGCTCCTTGTAACTGGCCTCGGCATCGGGATCCGGATCCAGAAAAATGTGCCGATGATCGAATGCCGCAACCAGCTTGATATGTCGCGACAAAAGCATGCCGTTGCCGAAAACATCGCCCGACATGTCGCCGACGCCGGCCACGGTAAATGCCGTGGTCTGGGTGTCGATACCCATTTCGAGAAAATGACGCTTGACCGATTCCCAGGCGCCGCGCGCGGTGATGCCCATCTTCTTGTGGTCGTATCCGACCGAGCCGCCCGATGCAAACGCATCGCCCAGCCAGTGCCCATATTCGGCGCTGACTTCATTGGCATAGTCCGAGAATGTCGCCGTACCCTTGTCGGCGGCCACGACCAAGTAGGAGTCGTCACCGTCATGCCGGACGACATTCTTTGGCGGGACCGTTTGATTGGCTACCAGGTTGTCGGTGATGTCGAGCAGGCCCCTCAAAAATGTCTTGTAGCAGGCAATGCCTTCCTTCAGATAGGCTTCGCGATCCGTCGCCGGCGGTGCGCCCTTGAGTACAAAGCCGCCCTTGGAGCCGACCGGAACAATGACCACGTTCTTCACCATCTGGGCCTTGACCAGTCCCAGCACTTCGGTGCGGAAATCTTCCATGCGATCTGACCAGCGCAGCCCGCCGCGGGCCACCTTGCCGCCGCGCAAATGGATGCCTTCGACCCGTGGCGAATACAACCAGATTTCGTACAGCGGCCTGGGTTCCGGCAGTTCGGGAACCTTGGCTGATTCGATCTTGAAAGAGACATAGGGCTTGCGACGCCCGGCTTCATCCGTTTGGTAATAGTTGGTACGAATCGTGGCCTGGATAACCGCAAGGAAGCGTCGCAGAATGCGATCGTCGTCGGCGCTTGCCACGCCATCGAATGCCTTCTTGATTTTCTGGATCAGATCAGTCTGCGCCGCATCGCGATCGCCTTTTGCCGCCGGATCAAACCGCGCATGGAACAAGGCAACAAGCTGCCGCGTGATGGCGGTGTTGTCGACCAGGGTCTGCTCGATATACGACTGGCTGAAGGTAAACCCGGCCTGGCGCAGGTATTTGGCGTAGGCACGCAACACAATGACTTCGTCGCTGGACAGGCCGGCAGCCAGCACCAGACGATTGAAGCCATCGCTTTCGATTTCGCGTCGCCAGACCTTGGCGAAACTGTCCTCGAATAGCGGTCGCACTGCCGAAATGTCGGGCAATTCGATTGCAGTGCTCATGCCGAAATCGTGAATATGCACGGTGCCGGCCTCGCTACGATCGAGCGTGAAAGATTGCTCGTCGAGTACCGAGACGCCCATGTTTTCCAGCATGGGCAGGCTGGCGGAGAGCGGTATCGGCTCACCGAGCCGGTACACCCGCAAGCGCAGGGATTCGTTGCCGGCCTCGACGGGTCGATACAAGCGCATGCCGAGCGGCTCGGCCTCGGACAGCAATTCCATTGCCTGTATGTCACGCACCGCAATTCGCACGCTGACGGTATCGCGGTAGGCCGGCGGGAACGCAGCGCAATAGGTAGTCAGCAGCTCATTGGCCGCCTCTTCGCCACGACTCTCGTTGAGGGCGAGCCTCAGGTCGTCCGCCCAATCGCGCAAGGCAAGTACGATATCGGCTTCGACATCGCGCGGATCGACGACCGACTCCTCGCGCGGCGTACTGCGCACCATGAAATGGATGCGCGCCAGCGTCGCTTCCGAAAGCTCAACCGTGAACTCGATGTTCTGGCCGTGCAGCGCACGCTTCAGCACTTCCTGGATACGCAGGCGTGACTCGGTATTGAATTTTTCCCGTGGCATGTACACCAGGCAGGAGTAGTAGCGGCCATAGGCTTCGCGGCGGATAAAGACGCGAATCTTGCGGCGGTCGCCCAGGCGCAGGATTCCCAGCGCGACTTCCAGCAAACCGTCTTCGTCGATCTGAAACATCTCGTCGCGCGGAAAGGACTCGAGGATGGTCAGCAGATTTTTCCCCATATGACTATTGGGTGAAAAACCCGCTTTTTTCATCACGGCCGTCGCCTTGTTGCGCAACAGCGGAATCTCCCGCAGCCGGGCGTGATAGACGGAAGAGGTATACAGGCCAATGAAGCGCCGTTCGCCGACCACTTTGCCCTTGGCGTCGAAGCGCTTGATGCCGATGTAATCGAGGTAGCCGGGACGGTGCACCGTGGCCCGCACATTGGCCTTGGTCAGGACCAGCAGATGCGGGAGCCGGGCAAGTTTGCGAATGTTGGGCGGGGACTCGGAAAAGCTGGTTGACATGCCGCCCGGCGGCACGTCGCGCAGCAGACCCAGCCCGCTATCGGGAATGATTCTGAGCGAGTCTTCGCCGTTTTTCGACAGCAGTTCGTATTCGCGGAAACCCAGAAAAGTAAAGTGGCCGTCGTTTGCCCAGTTGAGAAAGACCCGGCCTTCGGCAATTTCCGCCTCACTCAGGCCGACCGGCGGTGAATCGAGTTCCTTGATGATGCCGCTCATGCGATTCATCATCGGCTGCCAGTCGGTTACTGCGTGCCGCACGTCGGCAAGGACCGAAAGCAGGCTGTCTTCAATCGCTTTCAATCGCGCCGGATCGGTCTCCCGGTCGATCTCGACATGCATGAACGACTCCGACTTTTCATCGCTCCCTGCGTCGGCAATTGTTTTCAGCTTGCCTTTCGCATCGCGCTGGGTGGAAAACACAGGATGAATCATCAGGTGCAGCGTGTAGCCCAGTCGATTGACTTCCATGGTGACGGAATCCACCAGGAAAGGCATGTCGTCGTTGACGATATCGATGACGGTATGGGGCGAGGTCCAGCCGTGTTCTTCGATCTGGGCGTTGTACACCCGGAGCTTTGGCGCACCACTGGAAAAAGTTCGCCCAAATGACAGATGGGCCATGGCCGCGCCGTAGAGATCCTCGACGCTGCGCTCCTGCAGATCCTCGGGATCTGCCTGTTCATAGTAGTGTGTGATGAAGCATTTTGCTTCGTCGTGTTTCGGCTGGGGCAGGCGGGCGGCGGCCAGTTTTAGAACGGCGGCAAGAATGTCCTGTTTTTTTTCTTCGAGATGATCCAGCATGTGTCCTCCTCCTTGAGGCTGTTTGCGTATAGGGTAACAGACGCCGGAGCGTGGGCTTTCGGTTCGGCGGCATAAGCGGAGAGGCCTGCGGCGGTCTCCCCCATGTCCCCCATGTCCTCCCGACCGCTCTGGCGGATGCCACGGCTCGTTGCGGCAAGAGCCTAGCTTGGTACCGGCGGGGCCAGATCCAACTCAAGACCATGGCGTTGCAGCGCCACCGATATTTCGGCGGCACGGCGCATTTCGCGTATTCCCCTGTAAAGGCTTACCGCTTGCGGATAGCTGCGCTGCATCATGCCCAGCCATTGCTTCAGGCGGCCGGGCGATTGATGCGAAGGCAGCTTCAATTGAACCCGTGTCCAGAAATTCGCGATCATGTGTTTGATCGCTTCCCAGTCGGCGTCGCTGGCGTGCTCGACGTCGCCGCGCCGAATTCGACTTGCCAGCAGCGGGTCGGCCACCGCACCGCGGCCGAGCATCACATCGTTGCAACCGGTGGCGGCGCAGATGTTGCGGTAATCGGTCACGGTCCATACTTCACCGTTGGCGATCAGCGGCAGTTTCACCACCTGCCGGATACGCGCTACATCTCCCCAGCGCACCAGCGGACGGTAACCGTCCGCCTTGGTGCGGGCGTGCACCACCAGTTCGTCGGCGCCACCGGCTTCCAGCGCCAGCGCGCAATCGAGCGCGCGATGGGTGTCTTCTATACCGAGCCGCATCTTGGCCGTCACCGGAATTTCCGGCGGTACGGCACGGCGCACCGCGCTGGCAATGCTGTGCAGCAGTTCGGGTTCGTCGAGTAGCGCGGCGCCGCCGCGGTGCCGATTCACCAGCGGTGTCGGACAGCCGAAATTCAGGTCGATGCCGGCCGGTTTGAGTTGCGCCAGATGCGCCGCATTCCGGCCGAGCATGGTGGGTTCCGAACCGAGCAACTGGATGCGTACCGGCGTGCCGCAGGCCGTGCGCGAGCCGTTTTTCAACTCCGGGCTGAAACGCGTGTAGCAACTGTGCGGCAGCACGGTGTTGGTCACGCGCACAAATTCGGTCACGCACCAGTCATAGCCGCCGGCCGAGGTGAGCACCGCGCGCAATACATCGTCGGCCAGGCCTTCCATGGGGGCGAGGATGATGCGGCTCATGGTTTATTCGAAAAACTCAGTTGAACCACAGAGGCACAGAGAACACAGAGGAAAAACAAAGCGTTGCGCCGTACCGGTGGATACCCGAAGGGTAATCGGCCGCAGACCCACAGGGCCATGATTCATCGCCGTTCGCTGTAGCTCTGTACCTCTGTGTCTCTGTGGTGAGGTTTTAGATTTATCCGTCCGATCCGCAATTTGTCGCCGTCTCACCATCGCCGACTTCTCAGGCTCTCGCACGATCAAGGCGCGAGCGGCGTGATGCTGATTTGCCGCCCCTTCTTCATGCGGCCGACAACATGCATTTCACACTTCTTGCAATCGAAGCGCAGCGTCAGCCGCTCCTTGCCATTGACCAGTGTCATCGGCTCGGCATTGACTCCTGTCACCCAGCCCTTGGCTTCTTTCGGGCACAGGCTGTGGCTGTAGCGCAGACAGTGCTTGGTGATCATCAGAGAGACATCGCCGGGCGTGGTATCCGCCTCGTAGGCATCGGCGATCAACTCGACGCCATGGCGTCGATAGAAATTCCGCGCCGCGCTATTGAGTACGTTGGCAAGATAGGAAAGTTCGCGCTCCGGATAAATACTTGGCGGCGCTATCGGATCGGCGCGCGGCAACCGGGGCCGCGCGGCTTCGCGCGCGGCCACGAGTTTTTCCACCGCATCGCGGCGCAGCGCATTGGCTGTCGCCGCCGGCAGAAACCATGGTTCGCTCAGCGTCAATTTGACTTTTCCAGCCTTGAAATCGGTGGCGCCCAGCTTGCCCAGGCTTTCGCCAAGCGCAACCAGGCTGCGCTCCGGGTTCTTCGAGGCTTCTTTGGCATGAACGACAACAGCGCGGCCTTCGATGCCATCTTCGTCGCGCAATATCAAGGCAAAGCCCTCGTCTGCCTCACTCAACTCTATCGTGACGCGGATGTGGCGCTCGGCGGAGTCCTTTTCCAGCACCCGTTCAAAAGCCTGGTCGCGATTGCGCAGGATCTCTATGCCCGGTTTGAAGCCTTCGGGATCGTCCGGCATCTCGTTCGGAAACAGGCGCTGATGGCCGGCCACGCGCTTGGCCACATTGATGCGCAGGCCGGCAAGCTTTCTGCCGCGCGACAGGTAACTGATGCCATCGCCGTTGGCAAACTCTTCGTCACTGTCAATCTCGAACCAGTCGGGACCGATGCGCGTGATCGTGCCGCTGGCTTCTCCGGCAAAGCTCGGGGTATCGAAGGCGCCGATGTCTGGCTGGCGGCCATTCACAAAGTAATCCGTGGCGCCGCGGTTGAAGCTCTTTTCCGGTCGTGGCGTGAAGCTATGGCTGCAGCGCCCCGACGAGGCACGCGCGTACTCGGGTGCTTCATCAATGATTCGATCGAGCAGTTGCCGGTAGTGCGCGGTGGCATTTTTTACGTAAGCCATGTCTTTCAGCCGGCCCTCGATCTTGAACGATTGAATGCCCGCGTCGGCCAGCGCACGCAGGTTGGCGCTCTGGTCGTTGTCCTTCATCGACAGCAGGTGTTTGTCGAAGGCCACGATGCGGCCCTGTTTGTCCTCCAGGTTATAGGGCAGGCGGCAGGCTTGCGAACACTCGCCGCGATTGGCGCTGCGCCCGGTGTGCGCGTGGCTGATGTAGCACTGGCCGGAAAAGGCCACGCACAGCGCGCCGTGGATGAAGAATTCGAGGACCGGTGGTTGATTTGCCGTTACCTGCCCGCGAAGCGGCGTCCCAGGTACGCAGGGCGCGTCATCGCCGAGTTTTATCCGGGCGGCAATCTTCGCAATCTCCGGCAGCGACAACTCACGCGCCAGCACGATTTGCGAGAACCCGACATCGGCAAGAAACTTCGCTCGTTCCGGCGTGCGGATATCGGTTTGCGTCGAGGCGTGTAATTGAATCGGGGGCAGGTCCAGTTCCAGCAAGCCCATGTCCTGCACGATCAGCGCGTCGGCGCCGGCTTCATACACCTGCCAGGCCAGGCGCCGCGCGTCCTCGAGTTCGTCGTCGCGCAATATGGTGTTGAGCGTGATGAAAATCCTGGCGTGAAAGCGGTGCGCGAAGCGGGTCAGCCGTTCGATGTCCTCGATGCTATTGCCGGCATCGTGACGCGCGCCAAACGCCGGCCCGCCGATGTACACCGCGTCGGCGCCATGGCGGATCGCCTCAATGCCGATGTCGGTATTTTTGGCGGGGGCGAGAAGTTCGAGGGGGGAGGAGTTTGCGGGCACGGATGGGCTGGCCGAAGGAGTCGGGGGAGGGCAGGCGTTGAATTGTAGACGAGTCCCCCACAGCAAGCGATTCAGTGGCCGGAGTTGGACTTCAACCCGGCATGGTCCATGCATCGCATCGAATTCCTCAACCCGTAAAGGAAAGGAACCACTATGTACATTACCGATAGCCAGCTCACGCTGGGGAGTGCGCACGCCCTCGAAGAGAGCAGCGTCTATACCAGCACCCTGGAAAAAATCCGCGCCCCGGCCGCGGCAGAAGGTGCCAGCGGCAAGTTTGAACAGGTGCTGAACCAAATGATGGGCGCGCACTTGCAACGCAGCACACTGGATCACATGCGCCCCTGTTGTCGCGCTCCGCAGCAAAAACACGCCATGCTGGAAGCCATGTTTGCCATGCTGTTCGGCGCGGATGCGCGGACAAGTTCTTCCGTGCGCGAGCTTCTGGCGGGCACCGAGCGCAGCCCGCTGGGTTTCGATTCGGCGCTGCTCTCGCTCAATGCGCCGCGACCGCGATGGCAACTGACCCAGACGCTGCAACGCAAGGAAACCGAAAGTTGCGACTTCTCGGCAAGCGGCAAAGTTTGCCTGACTGATGGTAGCCAGCGGCAATTCGAGGTTGGTTTTCATATGGAGCGCAGCGAAGAACTGAGCAAGATCGTGAGCAAGACCCTGTTCGACCCGCTGGTGATCGACTGCGCCGCGCCCAAACCCGGCATGGTAGGCGAACAGGTTGCGTTTGATCTGAATTGCGACGGCACGCCCGAGCAGATGCGGCTGCCGGGCGGCGACTCGGCCTTCCTGTTTTTTGATCGCAATCACAACGGCCAGGTTGACGACGGCAGCGAACTGTTCGGGCCGCAAAGCGGCAATGGCTTTGCCGAACTTGCGCGGCTCGACAGCGACAGCAACGGCTGGATCGACAGTGCCGATCCGGCCTTTGCCGAGTTGATGCTGTGGCAGTCCGGCGCGGTCGGCAGCCAGCAGGTGCAGGGTCTTGCCGCGGCCGGCATTGGCGCGCTGGCTACCGCCGCCGTGGCGACGCCGTTTGCATTGAAGGCGGAGGGCGAGCAGATCGGGCAGATGCGATCGAGCAGCGTTTGGCTGGGCGAAACCGGCGGTGCGGGCACCATCCGGCAAGTCGATGTGGCAACACGACCGGTAACTGAAACAGCAGGAGCGGAAAAGCCGGCTGCCGCAAAAGCAGCGAAGACAAAGCCGGCCTGAGAAGTGGTGTTTCAGCGCAAGGCGGCCCGACCTGATCTGGTCGGGCTGCTAGCCCGCCGTGCTTGCGTCAATCAGTCTGAGCGTGGCGGCGTCGCGCTGGCCAGCGTAGTACTTCTCCAGCGCCGCGGAGAAGGCGGGGTCCGCACCGGGGACACGCTCAAACAGGGTCATCGACGAGCGGAATTTCATGTCGTCCGGCGAGCCGAATATCTGATGTACGCTGCGGCCCGCAACGCCATTTACCGCCTGCGTGCATTCCAGCAGCCGCGCACCGAGCAGCGGGTGCTGCAGGTAGGCGTTCGCCTCGGCCAGGCTCTTGATCGCATAGCGTCGCGCCATGCCGCTGCTGCCCAGGCCGTCGAACTGCGGAAACACGAACCACATCCAGTGCGACGTTTTTCGCCCGGCTCTTAGTTCGCGCAGCGCGTCGTCAATGCTGCCTTCCTGCGCGCTGAGGAAGCGCTGCAGGTCGAAAGGATCGGTGGAGTTGCTGTTGATAGAGGTACTCATGCTTGCCTCCCTGACTCATCGTGACGACACGAGATTACGCCTGAACGGGTCGCTGCGCTGCGCGCACCGGCGCCGTATCACCATCGCCGAGTTTTCGTCTCAGCCCTTGCGCGCGGCGGCGGCGATGCCGGTCACAATCAGCAGGAAGGCCAGACCGTGGTAGGGCTGCGGCCATTCGCCGATAACCAGCACCGACAGTACGGCGGCGATCAGCGGTGTCAGGTTGTAGAACACGGCGGCCAGCGCCGGCCCGCCCTCGGCCACCGCCAGGCCCCAGCAGCGATAGGCGATCACCGAGGGGCCGACCGCGATGAACACGATGGTCGCCAGCAGCCCAGCGTTCCAGTCAGGCGTTACCGAAGGGATGACAGCCTCGTGCAGACCGGCGGCGGCGAAGGCGATCACCGTTCCGTAAATGCATTGCGCCAGCAGGAATTCCGCCCAGCCCCAATCGGGCCGCGCCGCGCCTTGCATGCTGGCCGGCGGGCGCGCCAGCATCCAGCTATACACCGCCCAGCCGACGATGGCGAGCACCATCAGCAAATCGCCCTCGACCAACTGGATGCGCAACAGCACGCCGGGATCGCCGCGCGAGAGCACCGTCAGAACCCCCGTCAGGGAAAGCGCCGCACCCGCCAGCTGCCGCCGCGTCGGACGCACGGCGTAAAACAGCGCGCCGACCAGCATCGACCATAAAGGCAGGCTGGACGCGATCAGCGTCACATTCACCGGCGTGCTGGTGCGCAGGGCCAGGTACTGCAAGCCGTTGTAGGCGCCGACGCCGATCAGGCCGAGAATGCCCAGATACAACCAGCGCGCACGCATGGCGGAGCGTGCCTCGGCGCTGGCCAGCAGCCGCCAGCCTAGCGGCAGCAGGATCAGCAGCGCCAGGCCCCAGCGTAGCGCGTTGAGCCACAGCGGGCCGAGACTCTCGATCGCCAGCCGCGCGAACACCGCATTGGCCGCCCATAACAGCGGTGGCAGTATCAAAAAAACCAGTAATCGCGGAGAAAGATGCATGAGGTTGGGCAAGGCCTGAAGAAGAATCGGACATCGACACCGCGACAGCGCAGTCTCGGGTCAAAAATGCGGGCGCGGCATCCGTCTCGATGTCGCGCCCGACACCTGCGGAGGATACCGGGAAGGAAAGCCTTGTGGGGGCGCGGCGCGGAGACCTGCCCGCGAAGCGGAATCCCAGGTCTGCAAGGCTGAGCGTCTTTTGCTCGACCGCCTTGTAGCGCTTTGTTTCATCAGCGCCGACTTTTTAATCACTCTGGCCCTGTTGGATCGCTGACCCTGTTGGATCGTTGCTTTTGGATCGTTGCTTTTGGATCGTTGATGCGCCCTGATCCTGGAACAGGTAGCAGCACTTTCACTCACCGGCGGCTGGTTTAATATCGGCAGTGTGGTGACTCGGCGGGCTGCTCGTCATTCAGATACCGGAGAGACAAAAACCAGTCATGAATTTCTACTGCGTCACGACGCCGGATCTCGAAGCGACCAACGAAGTGCTAGCCAGGGCTTGCGCGGAGCGGGGCATATCTTTTGCGTCCGTTTACCCGGGCAATTTGCCGAGCAAGCGACGCAACGGCCTGCGCCCCGGCGAAATGCTCTATCGGGCATCCACCAGTCTGGCGGCTGATCGCACCGAAAAACTGTTGTGGCGCCCTGGCGTCGCCACCTTTTACGACAATCCATTTTTTGAATGCTACGCCCAGTCGATCTGGCTGCAACGGCAAGGTGTGGCGATGCCGCGTACCTCTCATGTCATTCCGGAAGAGCGCGACGAAGTACTGCGCGAAGTCGATCGACTCGGCGGTTTTCCTGTCGTCCTCAAGATACCCGGCGGCGAAGGCGGTAACGGCATACTTCGCGCCGATTCACCCGAGAGCCTGTTTTCCCTGCTCGACTGGCTTCACGGCGCGGCCGTGATGATGGAATACATTGATCATGTCGTGGCCTATCGTCTGGTGGTGGTAGGCAGCAAAATTGTCGCGGCGGACGCGAGCCATCCGGGCGCCGGCGATTTTCGCAGCAATGCCTGGGGAGGTAGCCTGGGCCCGGTTGCGCCACCGCCGAAAGCAGCGCGACTTGCGATCAAGGCAGCGCAAGCGCTGCGACTGCGTTTCGGTGGCGCCGATGTGCTGGCGTGCGCCGACGGACGCATGGTGCTGGCTGAACTGAACTTCCCTTGTTATTTCGCCACGCTGCAACACGAATCCGGAATAGACATTGCCGGGGCGATGCTGGATCACCTGACAGCACAGCGAATCCAGTTGTTGGGCACCTAGCTGCCGCGACGCGTCAGGAACTCCAGTGCCGCAAGACGCTTGCGGTCGAATTCATCATCAAGCAGCGACTGACCGCCAATTCGCTTGGCGGCTTTTGCTTTCTGCTCCTGACTACGCTTCATGGTTTGTTCCTGCGAGCGCTTGGCATTTTGCTCCTGGGCTTTTTGGACATTCTGTTGCTGTGCGCTCTTTGCACCCTGTTCCTGGGATTTCTTCGCACTCAACTCATCAGCCTGTTGCGGGTTCTGCTCCGGAGCTGCCTTCCCTTTCGATCCTTGTGCCTGTTTCTGCCTTTGCTCTTGTTCCTTTTTTCCACTCTGTACATGGGCTTGTTTCGCCTTCTGTTCCTCGGCTTTTTTCGTACTCATCTCCTGCCTTCTTTTGGCGTTCTGCTCCTGTGCATTTTTTGCTGTTTGAGACTTAGCCTGCTTGGCGTTCTGCTCCTGTACCCGCATTCGCTTGGTGTTTTCTTCCTTTGCCACATCCCTGCGGTCTGCAGCGTCCGAGACAGCAGGCAGGCAGGCCGCGAGCATTGCTGCGGCATTTCGTACGAATTTGCGACGGTCCATTGGAAATCCCTTTCAGTTGATTGACGAGACAGGGCAACAGCGACAGAGTCTATCAACATGCGGGCGCATCGCGTCAAGCATCCGGCAAGTCGATGGCGGATGTACCAACTGCAAGTGGGTGATGGCTCCGCAGCGCCGAGGCTGGCCAGCGCTCTATCCCGCCAAAGAGTCCGGAGTGAATCAACCCGAAAAGGTCAGAGTGATTTGCAAATCCAAATCACTCTGAACCGGTTAGTTCTTTTAGCAACTGAAAGGGCCGCGGCAATTGGCGCGCATTGGCAGTGGCTCAGCACAATCCGCGATTGGCAGCGTTCGCGTACTTTAGTGCTAAAGTAAAAAGCACATTTCCCGATGTAGCCGGGTCAAATTGTCGGAATACGAGATCTGCGAAATGGTTTGTAGTTCGGAAGACTCCTGATTCATCCTGAGTTTGACTGCCAATGGAGATGGCTCGTACCGTGGATATAGTGCCAGGCCACAGTGTCGAAAGAGCCTTGCGCGAAAGCGAGGATCGTTTTCGGGCGATTGCCGAGGCGGCCTCCGACTGGTTCTGGGAGATGGATTCCGAGCTCCGGTTTGTCTACATTTCTGAACGTTTTTATGAAGTCACGGGCCAATCGCCGGAATTGGTTCTCGGCAGAACCCGCCGTGAAGTGGCCGCCCGGTTCGGTGCGGACCTCGATTCCGGGCCATGGCGGCGCCATCTCGAAGACCTCGAAGGACACCGTCCGTTCCGGAATTTCGAATATGTGATCACCGATCCCCAGGGGCGTCGCATCACCATTCACCTCAATGGCAAGCCGAGATTCGCCGCTGACGGAAGCTTCCTCGGATTTATCGGTTCCGGCACCGATGTGACTCCGCGGGTCGAAGCCGAGGCGGCCCAGCGGCAGACCGTGCAGGAACTCGAGGCGATATTCAACAACGCCTCGGTCGGCATCATTTATACGTCCCACAGCAACATTCTGCAGCGCTGCAACAGCCGCGCAGCCGAAATTCTTGGCTATGCGCAAGTCGAGCTGATCGGCCAGTCGGGTGTGTCCATCTTTCCCGACGTCGAAGCCTACAAGGCGTTTGTCAAGGCTTCGGCGCCCACCTTGCTGGCGGGCCGCGCCTTTTCGGACGAGGGCCGGCTCAAGCGCAAGGACGGCAATCCGGTCTGGTGCCATTTCTTCGCCAGACCGATCGATCCGGAATACACCGATCGCGGCATCGTCTGGATTCTTGAAGACATCGAGGAGCGCAGGGCATCGCAGGAGCAACTCGGCGCGGCATTGCGGCAGTTCGAAGCCATCATGACCAATGCTTCGATCGGCATCCTGCTGACCCGTGACCGGAAAATGCTGCGCCACAACCCGAAGTTCGGCGAAATGTTCGGCTTTCACGGAAGTAGCGCGGTAGGCCTGCCGGGACGCGCGTTGTATCGATCCGACGAGGAATACGCCGAGGTCGGCCGCCTCGCCACGCCCCTGCTGTCGAAGGCGCAGCCCTTTCAGACCGAGCTTTTCATGCGCCGCCAGGATGGCACGGACCTGTGGGTCAACCTGATCGGCTATGTCACCGACCCGGCGGACGCGACCCGGGGAACCATCTGGATCATGGAAGACCGGACGGCGTTCAAGCGCGTCGACGACGCGCTGCGCCGGACACTGAACGAACTTGAAGGGCGTGTGGCGGAACGAACCGCAGAACTGACGCAGCAACTGCATTTCATGCAGCAACTGATCGAGGCGATTCCCGGTCCCATGTTCTATAAAGACACGGATGCGCGTTACCTTGGCTGCAACCGGGCTTTTGCCGAGCTCGTCGGCCGACCGGTGAAAGAGCTTGTCGGCAAGACACCCCACGACGTTGCACCACCGGAACTTGCCGAGAAATATCTCGCCGCCGACCGGGAAATTCTCGACAACCCGGGCACCCAGATCTACGAGGGCCGCGTCCGCGATGCCGGTGGCGTGATCCGCGACGTGATGTTCCACAAGGCAAGCTTCACCCTTGCGGATGGCCAGGTGGGCGGACTGGTCGGAGTCATGCTGGACATTACCCAACGCAAGAAAATGGAAGATGACTTGCGGCAGGCCGCCACCGTGTTCGAGAGCGCCGCCGAGGGCGTCACCATCACGCGCCCCGACGGCGAGATCATTGCGGTCAACCGCGCCTTCACCGAAATCACCGGCTACGAGGCCGAAGAGGTCGTCGGCCACAATCCGCGAATTCTCCAATCGGGCGTGCACGGCAAGGATTTCTACAGGGCGATGTGGCGGAGCATCATCGACAACGGTCGCTGGCTGGGCGAAGTATGGAACAAGCGCAAGAACGGGGAAGTGTTTCCCGAGCAGTTGTCGGTGACCGCCGTCAAGGATATCAATGGCAAGGTCCTCAATTATGTCGCGACGTTCACCGACATTACGGTGCAAAAGGAAAACGAGGAGCGAATCCAGCAACTGGCTTTTTCCGACCCCCTGACCGGTTTGCCGAACCGGCGGTTACTGCTCGACCGTCTGCAGCATGCGCTGGCGAGCCGCGCGCGCGACAGGCAGTACGGCGCCCTGTTTTTCATCGATCTCGACGACTTCAAGGATCTCAACGATACCCTGGGTCACGACATGGGCGACATGCTTTTGCAGTTGGTTGCACAACGACTCAAAGACTGCGTACGTGAAAGCGACACCATTGCCCGTATTGGCGGTGACGAATTCGTGGTGATTCTTGAGGAACTGAGTGCTTCCGTCGTGGAAGCCGGCAACCAGGCGGAAGTCGCTGGCACCAAGATCCTCTCGGCGCTCAACGAGGTCTACCGCTTGGGGGAGCATCTCCACCACAGCACGCCAAGCATCGGCATTACCTTGTTCGACGACAGCCAGAGCTCGGTTGACGAGTTGTTGAAGCAAGCCGATCTGGCCATGTATCAGGCCAAGGATGCGGGCCGCAACGCACTGCGATTCTTCGACCCGGAAATGCAGAACATTGTCGAAGCGCGGGTGTCCATGGAAAAGGAATTACGCTTGGGCCTCAAGGCCGGCCAGTTCATTCTGCACTACCAGCCACAGCTTGATTATCAGAACCGCATTATCGGCGCCGAAGCGTTGATTCGATGGCAGCACCCGCAACGCGGCATGGTGTCACCCCTCGAGTTCATTCCAGTTGCCGAAGATACCGGCTTGATTTTGCCGATCGGTCAGTGGGTGTTGCAAATGGCCTGCAGTCAGTTGGCCCTCTGGGCCAGGCGGGCTGAAACCGCCGATCTGATACTGGCCGTCAATGTCAGCGCCCGTCAGTTTCGTCATCCGGAATTCGTCGATCAGGTGCTTTCGACGGTTGACGGCATGAAAGCCGATCCGACAAGACTCAAGATCGAACTTACCGAAAGCCTGCTGCTGGACAATGTGGAAGAAATCATCGCCAGGATGACGGCACTCAAAGCCAGAGGCATCCGCTTCTCGCTTGACGATTTCGGCACCGGCTATTCCTCGCTGGCCTATCTCAAGCGCTTGCCGCTGGACCAACTCAAAATCGACCAGTCCTTCGTGCGCGACATACTTTCTGATCCCAACGACGCGTCCATCGCCCGCACCATTGTCGCGCTGGCAAACGGCATGGGACTGGAGGTCATTGCCGAAGGTGTGGAAACAGAGGCGCAGCGTTTCTTCCTTGCCAGCCATGGCTGCAATGCCTATCAGGGTTATCTTTTCAGTCGCCCATTGCCGATCGACGAGTTCGAGGACTTCCTTGCGAAAAGATTGGCGGCTTGAGCGATCGGGTGGTCGCTCCCGGGCAAGCGGTGCCGGAATATGACCAGGCGGTCGAAATTATTTTTACCAGCGCCGAGTTTTCTGGTTCCGTCATTCCCGCGGCTCTGCATGCCTTTGATTCCGCTGCGCGTGGTGGCAACGCGGGAATCCAGGACTTTGACCTGTCCGGGGATTTTCGGACCAGCCTGATCTAGGGAATCACTGAATAAGCCACCGCAAAAAACGGCGGCAAACTGAAATCGAGACGAAATCGTGACGGCAATGTCATTTTCATTGGATAGTGGGCCTGTTTCATGGCTGGATTCGGGGAATTTCCCCGCTTCCTGCT
>JAIPCF010000069.1 GCA_021738385.1 Sulfuritalea sp.
ACAAATAGAAGTGAGATTTGGGTGGATTCCGATGGACGTCGGGAGACGCGATATCCTTTGAATTCCTTGTCGCAGAAGACTATGCGAGGATTTATGGAGAAGTCAGGAAACGTCGTTAAGGCGGACACCCTCTCCGCCAGTCGATTCTACCTGCTGTCACTTCCCCACCGTACTTTCTCTGAATCCGCCCTCAGCCGCCCTTGCGGCGTGACAACGGGTGGCGCGGTACGTCGGGATGGCGGCGCACCGGTGTCGCTTTGCCGGCTTTGACGGGTTTGGCCGGCGCAGAGGTCGTCGCACGCCGTGTTGCCAACGCCGACTTTTGCGGCCGCTTGTCTGCGTAGTCGGTTTTGCCGCGCGTGGCAGCAGGCGAACCGGGAACGCCGGACGGCTGCCAGGCGGGAATCAAATGACGTTTGCCCGGCCCGATCAGGTCGGCGTGGCCCATGGCTTTGAGCGCTTCGCGCAGCAGTGGCCAGTTTTCCGGGTCGTGATAGCGCAGGAAGGCCTTGTGCAATTTGCGCTGGCGTCCGCCGCGCACCACGGCGACGGTTTCCGAGTCCGTCGTGACTTTCTTCAGCGGATTTTTTTCGGTGTGCCACATCGCGGTGGCAATCGCCAGCGGCGTGGGCAGGAAGGTCTGCACCTGATCGAGGCGGAAGCCGTTTTTCTTCAGCCACAGCGCGAGCTGCAACATGTCTTCATCGGTAGTGCCTGGGTGGGCGGCGATGAAGTAGGGGATCAGGTACTGTTCCTTGCCGGCCTCCCTGGAGAACTTGTCGAACATCTGCTTGAAGCGCTCGTAGGCATCCATGCCCGGTTTCATCATTTTCGACAACGGGCCGGTTTCGCTGTGCTCGGGCGCGATCTTGAGGTAGCCGCCAACGTGGTGCGTCACCAGTTCCTTGACGTACTCGGGTGAGCGCACGGCGAGGTCATAGCGCAGGCCGGAGCTGACCAGAATCTTCTTGATGCCGGGCAGGGCGCGCGCCTTGCGATAGACCGAGATCAGCGGCGCGTGATCGGTGTTGAGGTTCTCGCAGATGCCAGGGTAGACGCAGGAGAGGCGGCGGCAGGAGGATTCAATTTTTGGATCCTTGCAGGCCATGCGGTACATGTTGGCGGTCGGCCCGCCGAGGTCGGAAATGACGCCGGTGAAGCCCGGCGTCTTGTCGCGGATTTCTTCGACTTCGCGCAGGATCGAGGCTTCCGAACGACTCTGGATGATGCGGCCTTCGTGCTCGGTGATCGAGCAGAAGGTGCAGCCGCCAAAGCAGCCGCGCATGATGTTGATTGAGAAGCGGATCATTTCCCAGGCCGGAATTTTTGCGTCTCCATAGGCCGGATGCGGCGCGCGGGCATAGGGCAGGCCGAAGACGTGGTCCATCTCTTCGGTGGAGAGCGGCAGCGGCGGCGGGTTGAGCCACAGGTCGCGCCGTGCCGCGCCCGTTCCATAAGCCTGGATCAGGGCGCGCGCGTTGCCGGGGTTGGATTCGAGATGGAAGGTGCGCGAGGTGTGGGCATAGAGCACCGGGTCTGCGGTGACTTGTTCGTAGGAGGGCAGGCGGATCGCGGTGAGTTTACGTTGCTGTGCGCGCGCCTGCTTTGTAGCCGCCAGACGTTCTGCTTTGGTCGCAATTCGAATTACCGTTACCTGCCCGCGAAGCGGAGTCCCAGGTACGCAGAGCGAGCCAGCGCCGAGTTTTGCGGACTCGGTGGAACGCATGCCGCTTTGTTTCGTGGCTTCCATCGCATAAGGATCAGGATGCGCATGTACCGCCCCTGGCGTGTCCACCGTTGTCGATTCTGCTTCCACCCATTCCGGCCCCGGCAGCCAGCCTGGCCGCGTCATGAAGGCGGTGCCGCGCAGGTCGCGGATGTCGCTGATTTTCTCGCCTTTCGCCAGACGGTGAGCGAGGTCTACCAACGCCCGCTCGGCGTTGCCGAACAGCAGCAGATCAGCCTTCGAGTGCGGCAGGATGGAGCGCCGTACCTTGTCCGACCAGTAGTCGTAATGTGCGATGCGGCGCAAGGAGGCCTCGATGCCGCCGATCACCAGCGGCACGTCGGAATAGGCTTCGCGCGCGCGCTGCGAATAGACGATCACGGCTCGGTCGGGGCGGCGGTCGGGGGCGGCGTGCGGCGTGTAGGCGTCGTCCGAGCGGATTTTGCGGTCGGAGGTATAGCGGTTGACCATCGAGTCCATGTTGCCGGCGGTGATGCCGAAGAACAGCTTGGGCTTGCCCAGGCGCATGAAGTCGGTGGTCGACTTCCAGTCCGGCTGACTGATCATGCCGACACGAAAACCCTGCGCTTCGAGCAAGCGACCGACCAGTGCCATGCCAAAACTCGGGTGGTCGATGTAGGCGTCACCGGTGACCAGGATGATGTCGCACTCGTCCCAACCCAGCACCTCCATTTCCGCGCGCGACATGGGCAGGAAGGGCGCGGTGCCGAAGCGCTGCGCCCAGTACTTGCGATAGGAGGTCAGGGAGCGAGGAGTTGCCATACAGTCGGTGACGGGGAAGTAGCAGAAGCCAGGCGACGCAGCTTAGCTGCAAAGCTTCAGAAAGCGAAGTTCGGCGTCGGTAGCGGAGATCGGCTGGCTGAAGAAAAACCCCTGCGCTTCGTGACATCCCGCCTGGGCAACAAATGCCAGTTGCTGTTCGGTTTCAATCCCTTCGGCAACCACGCCAAGCTTCAGGCTTTTCGCCAGCCCGATGATGGCGGTGACAATTGCCGCATCGTCGGGGTCGGTGGCAATTTCGCGAACGAAGGACTGATCGATCTTGAGCTGGTCGACCGGAAAGCGCTTGAGGTAGTTGAGGCTCGAATAGCCGACACCGAAGTCGTCGATGGACAATCCGACACCGAGTGCACTCAAGCGGGACAGCGTGTCCAGTGTGAGCTCCGTCATTTCCATCAGAGTGCCTTCGGTGATCTCCAGCTTGAGGCAGCTTGCCGCCATGCCGCTCCCGGCAAGCGCGCGTTCGATGATTTCCACCAGATCGCGCTGGCGAAACTGGGTGGGTGAGAGGTTCACCGCGATCGGCAATACTGGATAGCCGGCTCGCTGCCAGGCCACATTCTGTCGGCAGACTTCATGCAACACCCACTCCCCAATCGGAATGATCAGATGGGTTTCCTCGGCCAGCGGTATGAAGTGTCCCGGCGCGACCAGACCCTGCTCGGGGTGCTGCCAGCGCAGCAAGGCTTCGAAACCGCAAAGCTGGCGCGTTTCAATATTGATCTGCGGCTGGTAGTACACCAGCAACTCGTTGCGCTCGAGCGCACCGTGAAGATTGCTTTCCAGGGCAAACCGCTTCGATGCCATGACATTCATCTGCTCGCTGAAAAACTGGTGGTTATTGCGTCCCATGTCCTTGGCGTGGTACATCGCCGCGTCGGCGTTGCGAGTCAGCGTGGCGATGTCCTTGCCATCATTCGGGTAGATGGCGATGCCGATGCTGGGCGTGGCATGGATCTCGACATCCTTGATGAGGAATGGCGGCGCGAAGGCCTCAACCAGTTTGTGAGCGACATGGCCCGCGTCGTCCGCCGTATCGAGATCCGGCAGCACAATGACAAATTCATCACCGCCCAGGCGCGCCACCGTATCACCCTCACGCAGCGTGCCCGCCAGACGTGCCGCGACTTCCTGCAGCAACAGATCACCGCCGGCGTGACCGAGAGAATCGTTGATCGTCTTGAAGCGGTCGAGATCGATGAACAGCACTGCAAGCTTGTGTTTGCCACGGTGGGCCAGTGCCATGGCCTGACTCAGTCGATCATTCAACAGGCGACGATTGGGTAAGCCGGTCAGGGCATCGTGGTTCGCCATGTGGCGCATGCGATCTTCGGCCTGCTGGCGTTCACCAATCTCGTCGCGCAGGCGCTGGTTCAGTTCGTCAAGCTCGGCTGTGCGTTCGCGCACTCGCAGCTCCAATTCATCGTGGGCGCGGTGCAAGGCTTCTTCGGTGGCCTTGCGTTCGGTGATGTCCTCGGTGATCCAGACGGTACTCAGCTTGCCGTCATCCAGATCGATTGATTTCGCCAGGTGGCGGCACCAGATGCTGGTGCCGTCCTTGCGTATGTTGCTCCATTCGAGGTCGAGCAACTGGTTGGAGGTCAGGGCCGGCTGGGCTGCCGCACCGAAACCCGCATAGTCTTCCGCGGATGTAAAAAAGATCGAGGCCCGATGGCCCGCCAGCGTGCCGGGTTCCCAGTTGAACATTTCCTCCATGCGCGGATTGCAGTGCATGATGACGCCGTCGCTGGTGAACAGGATGCCGACCGATGCGTTTTCGAGAATCGCGCGCTGTTCCAGCAGCAGCCTGCGCATTGAGGCTTCGTTATTTTTGCGCTTGGTGATGTCTTCGCAGATCCAGATCGTTCCGGCACTGGTATCGGCGGTGTTGATCGCCTTGGCATGGATCTGGGCGAGGAAGGTCGAGCCGTCCTTGCGACGCATCTCAGTCTCGGTTTCGAATACGCCACCCAAGCTGAGGATGGGGCCGGCAATCTGACCGATTTCCGCATAGGCTTCAGCCGAGGTATACAACACAGAGCCAGCCTGGCCCGTCAGTTCGCCGTGGGGCCAGCCGAATATTTCCGAAAAGCGCGGATTGCAACGAAGAATTTTGCGGTCGCGGGAGAAGGCAATGCCGACCCATGCGTTTTCAAGAATCGCGTGGTATTCGAGCAGCGCTTGTCGCTGTCGCTGAGCGGTCTGCTCGGTGCGGGTTGTAGGCAGATCTTCGATCATGGCTCTAGGAGTGCGGGAAGCGCCAAACTTAACATAGCCCGGCCCTTGGCCGGATCTCGTTATCAGGCGGCGCGGGTCCGGCTATGGGAAGAAACGTGGCGAGCGAGGAAATCCATCTGGTCGGCAAGGATGTTCCTGTTGCACAGAATCAGATATTCCGCCTTGTTGGGTACATAGGGCGCGTACACCAGTTCCATGCGCGCTTGTTCCGGTGTGCGCCCGCTTTTGGTTTGATTGCAATGGCGGCATGCGGTAACGACGTTCATCCAGGTATCTTTCCCCCCTTTCGAAACGGGTAGGACGTGGTCGCGGGTCAGGCGCTGCGATGCGAACTCTCTAGCGCAATAGGCGCAGATGTGGCGGTCGCGATGGAACAGCTCGCGGTTGGACAAGGGTGGTGTCGGGTGCAAGGCCTTGCCTGAGAGCGCCTTGCCGCGGATCGCGATAATGCTGCTGGTGGCGAGTTCGGAGCGTTCGCCGGTAGTGCGGTTGGTGCCGCCATGGAAAATGAATTGAGTATCGCCGGCATCCCAGGCGACCAGATCACGCGCCACGTAAATGCACGCATGCTGCCAGTCGACCCAGCGGTGCGGAACACCGTGCTGGTCCAGGGTAAGGATCAGCGGATGGCTACTCATCTCTATAGAATCCCATATCGCAAAGAATTTAGCAGAGCGCAATGATTTTTGATAGCTTGGAAAAAGGCGGCAAAGGCACGCGAAGGCTGCGTTATGCCCTTGTCGCCTCGGTATTGGTGCATTTGCTGTTGCTGTGGCCTCGCGCTTCCATGATGGAGGTGAAGGATACGCCTTTGGCACTGCAGGCAACGATTCTCGATCAAGAGCCCGCCGTCGCGCCAGCGCCGACTTTGCTGCCGTCCGTCCCATCGCCACTAAAGACACCGCTACCACCAGTAATGCCGAAACACGCCGTAGCGCCAGCGCCGACTTTTCCTGCTGCGCCGAAGCAGGTTGAGGTACTCGATCCTGTGTCGCCACGTCAAGAGACGACAGTGGTAAAAGAGCGGCAGACGCCAGCGTCCTTGCCGGTGGTGGTTGCGAATGCGGCACCGGCATCGGCGGGCTTGCCCCCAGTGGAGTCGTCGGCCCGGCCCGTGCCTGCAACGAAGGCAGCTAATGCGCGTGCCGTCGGGGCGGCGGGAAAAGCCGCTGTATCTGATTTGTCGAAGGATGATCTACATCGCTATCGTCTGGCGCTGGCATCCCAGGCGCGGCGTTTCAAGCGCTACCCGGCGCAGGCGAGGGCTTTGGGTTGGACCGGAACTGCCGATATTCGAGTCGATGTCGATCGCGATGGACACGCACGCGGCGCCATTCTCGCCCGCAGCAGTGGCCATGAGGCACTCGACCGCGCCGCACTGGCGATGATCGATGCCGGCGCGCGGCGCACGCGACTGCCGGACAATCTAAGGGGGCGTGATTTCTCGGTGAGGCTGCCGGTCGTCTTCAATCTCGAAGACGAGTAGATCGGATCAGGGCGCTGGCGGCGGCTTCAGATCCTGGGTGTGGAAGCCAAACCGACCGTCGCGTCGATCCGCAAAGAAGTGTTTGAGCGTGATCGACACCGTGCGAAAGGCCAACTCGTCCCAGGGAATTGCAGCTTCCTCGAACAAGCGTAGTTCCAGCGTTTCGGCGCCGGGGGCGAAGTCAAGATCCATCAGGCGCGAACGATAGAAGACATGCACCTGATGAATATGCGGCACGCTGATCATCGTGTACATGGCGCCCAGTTCGATCCGGGCGCAGGCTTCTTCCAGCGTTTCTCGCAAGGCGGCATCGGCGACGGATTCTCCGTTCTCCATGAAGCCGGCGGGCAATGTCCATTTACCATGTCGTGGCTCGATGGCGCGCCGACAAAGAAGGATACGATCTTCCCATTCCGGCACGGCGCCAACGACCAGGCGCGGGTTGCGGTAATGGATAGCGCCGCAGGAATCGCACACATGGCGTGGCAGTGAGTCGCCCGGCGGTATTTTCAGCATGAGGGGTGCGCCACAAGCGCTGCAAAAGTTCATCGCCGGATCCATGCCGCGATTCTAGCGTGACAAATGGCCGCTTCGGCTTCCGGCAGGGTCTCGGTGCCACGACTCCGCCTGCCCAATAGCTTGAAAACCCTCGACAGGGAGTCGGGCGCAGCGATGAAGAGCTCAAAATCCCTCTAATTCCGCTCCAGACGGGCCTGCGCAGCAGTTAAAGGGCACTTTTCTGTACCCTAAAAGTGCCGATAAATATCAAATAAACAATTTGTTATCGTCACTTTGTAATGTTTTTAGTTACAAAGCTGTTGTATCTAATTCTTACAACAGAATGGTTTTTCCATTGATTTCTTTCTTGTCATGAGCTGTGCAAACATGTAACTGCCGTGATTCAGCCTCCAATTCGGGTCTGGCCGGCGCTAACAAGGAGTGCATTATGAAATCGACCGACACCTACAATGACATAAAGGAAGTCAATCTCTCCTACCTGATGCTGGCTCAGAACATGGTTCGCTCCGATCGCGAAGCCGCCATTTTCCGCCTGGGCATCAGTGAAGAGATTGCCGATGTGCTTGAGCGCCTCACGCCGGGCCAGGTTCTGAAAATGGCCAGCTCGGACATGCTGCTGTGCAGCTTCCGCTTTGAGGATGCCTTGTTGCTTGATCTGCTTGCCAATCACGAACGCGACCGCGGCGTGGGCCATTTGCATGCGGCGATTCTCGCTGCCGGCAAACCCGTCGCCACCATTTCCTGATCAAGCGTTCAACCAGAATCAAGTGCGGAGGCTCTATATGCGTAACAAGTCAGTAATTATCGAAGCGAAGGATATCGGTCTGGCGATCGAGTTGATCGAACTCGGCGCCCGCCTGCAACTTCTGGAAGCGGAAACCAATCTTTCTCGGGAGCGGCTGCTCAAGCTCTACAAGGAAGTCCGCCACGAGTCGCCCCCCAAGGGCATGCTGCCGTTCTCGACGGACTGGTTCATGACCTGGCAGCCGAACATCCACGCTTCGCTGTTCATGGCCTATTACCGCTTCCTCAAAGGGCATACGCAATTGAGCGGGCTGGAGCTGATCATCAAGTCCTACCGCATGTATCTGGACCAGATCAAGCGCGGCGGACTGGATACCGTGCTGTCGCTGACGCGGGCCTGGACCATGGTGCGTTTTTTCGACGCGAGCATGTTGCAAATGGCCACCTGTCGCGAGTGCAACGGCGAATTTGTTGCCCACGCTTATGATCCGACCCGCGGTTATGTGTGCGGCCTGTGTCACATGCCCGCGCGCGCAGGCAAGACGCGCCGTGCCGCCGAAGCCGCCGCAGCGGCTGCAGCCGCCGCCGCGGAGTCCGCCAGCGCAGCAGCAGTTCCCGCGCTCACCTCTTAGTCATTTGCAGTCCCTGACGCGCCCCCTCCGGCTTGCCGGGCGGGGCGCGTTTGATTTTGGCTCTGCCGACAGATCGATATTTGCTGTCAGCCACGGCGCCGACCTCACGTTGCCAACTCCACGTTGTCTATCCATGTTGCCTACCCATGGGCCGCGATCTCGGGTGATTCGGTGCACCGCAAAATTCCATGTGCCGTAGTGTTTACAATTCAGCCTGCTTCGCCATGGCGCGATCCCGTTTTTTATTTCCTACAGGGTGAAATTTCTTCTTATGTGGTTCCGCAACCTTCAGATTTTCAGGCTCACACCCGATTGGGCCTACAGCACCGACGCGCTGTCGGATGTTTTGCAAAAAGGCCTGTTTCAAAGCTGCGGCGCGACCCAGCGCATGGCACGCGGCTGGGTGCCGCCGCGCGGCAACGAGGGCGAGCTGGTATTTTCCGTCGAGCGCCAGCAACTGATCGCCCTGGGTATTGAACAAAAACTCCTGCCTGCCTCCGTGGTGCGCCAGTACGCACAGGCCAAGCTGGCCGAGATCGAGGTCGCGCAGGGCTACAAGCCCGGGCGCAAACAGACACGTGAGGTGGTTGACCAGCTTGAGATGGAACTGTTGCCACGGGCTTTCGTCAAGCGCGGCCTGACTTACGTCTGGATCGATCCGGTCAATCGCTGGCTGCTGGTCGATGCTTCCTCCTCGGCCCGTGCCGATGAAGTCATGGAGCAGCTCAAGCTGTCGCTCGGCGAACTGCCCGTCACCCTGATCAAGACCCAACTGGCGCCGGCGTCGGCGATGACGCAGTGGCTGGCCGCCGGACATGCACCCGGCAGCTTTTCTGTCGACCGTGACTGCGAGCTGCGCGCCACTGCCGAAGAGCGCGCCGCCGTGCGTTACGTGCGTCACAACCTCGATAGCGACGAGGTACGCAGTCACATTTCCAGTGGCAAGTCGGCTACGCGTCTGGCGCTGACCTGGAACGATCGCGTGTCGTTTGTATTGACCGAGCAGTTGCAGATCAAACGTCTGGCTTTTCTCGATCTGCTGAAGGAAGACGCCGAGCGTCAGTCTGAAAATGCCGATGATTTGTTTGCAGCCAACTTCACCCTGATGTGCGGCGAGCTGGCGCAACTATTGGGGCAGTTGATTGAGGTATTGGGTGGTGAGGGCGAATAAGCTCCGGCGCTGGCTAATCGTTCTGACGGCGCTTGTCGGAGCGATCACCTGCGGCCCTTCGGCACTGGCCGATGGAGTGGATGTCGGCAAGCCTTCGCGATTGCGCAATCTGGTACCGGCCAGTGGGCTCGAAAAACAGGCCGCCCAGGAGTACGCGCAGCTCAAGGCCCAGGCCGCTAAACAACACGCATTGGGGCCTGACAACCACCCCCAAGTGAAACGCTTGCGCGCCATTGCAGCGCGCATTATTCCGTTTGCCGGCCGTTTCAATCCCAATGCAAGCCACTGGAAGTGGGAGATCAATCTGATCGGCTCGAAGCAGATCAACGCTTTTTGCATGCCCGGCGGCAAGATCGCGTTTTACAGCGGCATTCTCGACACGCTCAAGCTGAGCGATGACGAGGTGGCCATGGTAATGGGCCATGAGATTGCCCACGCTTTGCGTGAGCACGCCCGCGAGCGTGCGGCCAAGAGCCAGGTCACCCGCCTGGGCGCAACCCTGCTCGGCGAATTACTCGGTGGCGGAGGCTACACCAGCGCGCTACAGATCGGCGGCAATCTGCTTTCGCTCAAATTCTCCCGAGATGACGAGTCGGAAGCG
This sequence comes from Sulfuritalea sp., assembly GCA_021738385.1. Taxonomy (GTDB): domain Bacteria; phylum Pseudomonadota; class Gammaproteobacteria; order Burkholderiales; family Rhodocyclaceae; genus Sulfuritalea. The sequence goes on from JAIPCF010000069.1 coordinate 9,919, forward strand.
GATATCGTCGGTCTCGATCTGGCGGCTCGCGCCGGTTTCGATCCGCGTGCCGGGGTCAGTCTGTGGCAGAAAATGATGGCGGCCAACAGCCGTGCGCCGCTGGAGTTTTTGTCAACCCACCCGGGCGGCGACGGACGTATCAAGAAAATAGAAAAGCACCTGCCTCAGGTGATGCCGCTTTACCAGAAAGCACGCAAGAGCCGCTGAGCCCAGCCACGCAATGTGCGCCGATAAATCTCGGCGATGGTGATACGGCGTGGTTTTCAGTTTCCGGCAGCAGTTTCGCTGGATTCGCCTGCCGCTCTGCGCTGTTCCCATGGCGGCTGGCCACCGCCCAGCAGCAGGCGCAAACGCTCTACCCAGGGTTCGGTATGACGCCTTACCTCGGCATCGTCGTCCAGGATGCGCTGAATCAAACTGTGTTTCCGTACGGGATCAGAAATTGGCACACCATTTTCGTCAGGCGTCGTCGTCAAGGTGGTGCGCAAGGCGGCGATCGCCTGCTCCAAAACGATCAGGCTTTCCCAGTCGCTGGCGCGCGCCGCCTCGACCATGCGGGCCGACAGGAGGCTGAGTTCTTCGTAGAGTTCGATCTGGGAAGGCATCCTGTGCATCGTAACGATCCTGCCCCTCACTCATTGCGGGAAGCTGCGGCTGGATCATTGGCCTTTTCAAGGCAGTTGCTCCGAATCCCGCACCAGACAAGGGATTGGAAAGGAATTGGGGGCGAATAAGGGCTCAAATCGGCCCTGAAAATCGGTGCAAATGCGTTATGTGGCAGCCGCCAGACGCCGCGACTCAAGACTTCGTTCGTCGATCGGCAAATGGATCAGCGCCGACAAAACACCCAGCAGAATGCAAATTCCCCACACGGTATCGTAAGAACCGGTCGAGTCGAACAGCTTGCCACCCAGCCAGACGCCAAGGAAGCTGCCTACCTGATGACTGAAAAACACCAGTCCGGACAGCATGCCCAGAAAGCGCACACCGAACACCTGGGCCACGATGGCATTGGTCAGCGGCACGGTCGATAGCCACAGCAAGCCCATGGTGGCCGAGAACAGATACACGCTGGCCGCTGACAACGGCGCCCAGAGGAATAAGGTGATGACGACACTGCGTGCGGCGTAAATGCCCGCCAGGACGTGGCGCTTGGGCCATTTGTTGCCCAGGTGGCCCGCGCTGTAGCTGCCGAACACATTGAACAGGCCGATCAGGGCCAGCGCCGTCATTCCGGTACTGGCGCCCATGCCCTTGTCGATCAGGTAGCTGGGGAAATGCACGCCGATAAACACCACTTGAAAGCCGCAGACGAAATAGCCGGCAATCAGCAACACGAAACTTTTTTCGCTCATCGCTTCGCCCAAGGCCTCGCGCGCGGTCTGGCCAATGCCTGCGGCGCCTGCCGCGAGTCCCTTGGTCAGCGCGCCGCCCAGTGGAATGATCAGCAAGGCACTGGCGGCAAATATCAGCAGCGTGCCGAACCAGCCCATGCCGCCGATCAGGCCCGAGGCCACCGGAATCATCAGAAACTGGCCAAAGGATCCGGCGGCAGCCACCACGCCCATGGACCAGCCACGCTTTTCGTCGGGTACCAGACGACCCATGGCGGCAAATACCACGCTGTAGGTGCAGCCAGCTTGCGCTGCACCGATCATCAAACCGGCGGTGGCGGCCATGCCGGTACCCGTTCTGGAATAGGCCATGCCGATCAGACCCAGCGCGTAGAGCACGCTGGCGCCCCACAGCACGCGGCGCGCGCCAAAACGATCGGCCAGCCAACCGGCAAAAGGTTGCGTAGCACCCCACATCAGGTTTTGCAGCGCCAGAGCAAAGGAAAAGACCTCGCGGCTCCATTGGTGCTCCATGCTCATCGGCGTCAGGAACAGGCCGAAGCTGTGGCGTATGCCCATCGCCACCGTGACGATAAGACCGGCGAACAGGAGTACGACAGCAAGTGAACGCGGCGGATGAGTTGTGGGCGAATTCATTAAGATTTGAATGCTACCATTTTGTTTTGGGCCAGATTTCCATGTCATGAACAAGGCTTTTGTCAAAGAAACCGAAGGCGATGAAGAAGACGAGGCGCCGGACGCCGGCCCGCAAAGCGGCAGCCCCGGCGCGCAAAGCCCTCAGCTTCCTGCGGGCACCAACAATTACATGACCAAGCGCGGTCACGCGCAGATTCGTGCCGAATTCGAGCATCTGGTCAAAGTCGAGCGCCCGGAAATCGTCAAGGTGGTTTCGTGGGCGGCCGGTAACGGTGATCGCTCGGAAAACGGTGACTACATTTATGGCAAAAAGCGCCTGCGCGAAATCGACCGGCGCATCCGTTTTCTGAGCAAACGTCTGGAGACGGCCGTGGTCGTCGATCCCGCCGATCAGGAAAATCGTGACCAGGTGTTTTTCGCCGCCACTGTCACTGTTTGTGATGCCGAAGGCGAAGAAGCGACTTACCAGATTGTCGGCATCGACGAAGCCAATGCGCAAGAGGGACGCATCAGCTGGATTTCACCGCTGGCGCGCGCGCTGCTCAAAGCGCGCGAAGGCGACACGGTGCGCTTCGACAGCCCCGGCGGCCTGCGCGAGATCGATATCGTCGAAGTTAGCTACGAATAGCCTGGAGCTGCCGCAATAGCGAAGATTGAACCACGGCGACACGGCCAAAGCAAAAAACGATTAACCACAGAGGGCACGGAGAACACAGAGAAAATCCAAACAGAGAAAAGCAATCTGTCCGCTTTTGGCTTTCTCCGTGTTCTCCGTGCCCTCTGTGGTGAGTTTTTGTTTTTGGTTTTCGCCGTGTCGCCGTGTCGCCGTGGTTGATCAGCGCTTGTTACCCAGTCTTCTTCACGCCCGCCGGATAGCGTGATTGGCCCAGATCACCAGCCCGAACAGCACCATCGCGCCTGCCTGATGTGTGGCGGCAAGGGCGACCGGAACTTGTAGCAGCAGTGTGGCGATACCGAGGGTTACCTGCACCGCAAGCCAGATTGCCAGCGCCATTGCTACGGGTCGCGCCGTGGGGGTTTCGTTCCAGATGCGTCCGGCGAACCAGGGAATCAGTGCCAGCAGCACGTATGCCAGCATGCGGTGATCGAATTGGACGGTGGCCATGTTGGTGAAGAAATTCAGCCACCATGGGTCAACCATCAAGATCTCGGGCGGAATGAAATGACCGTTCATCAGCGGGAATGTGTTGTAGGCCAGCCCGGCGTGGATGCCAGCAACCAGCGCGCCGCTGAGCACCATGATGAAGACCAGTGCCACCAGCCAGGCTCCCAGGCGCTGGGTAAAAGTCGGCGCTGGTGAGACGGCACGCCGGGGCTGCAGCATGCCCAGCCCGGTCCAGCCCATCAGGCCGAACAGCACAAAGGCAAGGCCCAGATGCGCCGCCAAACGGTACTGCGATACGCGTGGGTCATCGACCAGGCCGCTTTGCACCATGTACCAACCCATCGCACCCTGCAGCCCGCCGAGGATGAAGAAGACAAACACCTTGGCCGCCAGCGCACCGCGCAGCTTGCCGCGAATCAGGAACCAGACATAGGGAACAAAAAACACCAGGCCGATGCTGCGGCCGATCAGGCGGTGCGCCCATTCCCACCAAAAAATGTACTGGAAGCCTTCCAGCGTCATGTCGTGATTGCGCTTGATGAATTCCGGTGTTTGTTGATACTTGCCGAAAAGTTCCAGCCAGTCAGCGTGGGAGAGCGGTGGCAGGGCTCCAATCAGGGGTTGCCATTCGACAATGGACAATCCAGAGTGCGTCAGTCGTGTAACGCCACCGACCACCATGGTGGCAAAAACCATTGCGCAGCAGGCGAAGAGCCACCATGCCACGGCCCTTTGGGGATTAGTCGTGTTCATTCCAGATTCCTCACCACAGAGACACAGAGACACAGAGAAAAGCGATGGATCGACGAGTTGTCATCAGGCCGGCATTCACCCGCTGAGTTAGCCAATTTTGCGCTGTGACGCTTTGTTTCTCCTCTGTGTTCTCTGTGCCTCTGTGGTTCAGCCAATTTTTTCAGTTTCATTTGCAGTCCAGTGTCCTGATTTTCCGCCGGCTTTTTCCAGCAGTCGAATGTCTTCAATGATCATGCCGCGATCGGCGGCTTTGCACATATCGTAAATGGTCAGCAGCCCGACCGAAACCGCAGTCAGCGCTTCCATCTCGACGCCGGTGCGGCCAAAAGTTTCCGCCGTGACGGCTATCGTCACGCGATGGCGGCGGGCATCCAGCGTGAGCTCGGCGGCAACGCGGGTGAGTGCGATCGGGTGGCACAAGGGGATCAGATCGGCGCAGCGTTTGGCGGCCTGTATCGCGGCGATGCGCGCGATGCCGAGAACGTCGCCCTTTTTTGCGGAGCCGCTTTTGATCAGGGCAAAGGTGGCGGGTGCCATGCGGATATGGCCTTTTGCTCGCGCAACGCGACTGGTTTCGGTCTTGGCACCGACGTCGACCATGTGCGCCTGACCTGCGGTATCGAAGTGCGTAAGCGGTGTTGGAGATGTCTTGCGAGCGCGCCTGGGCTGGGGTTTGGGCGGGGACTTGGCGGGTGATTTCATGAAATACGCTGTCACAACTCGTTTTGGCGAAGCCGCTATCATAGCGGTATGAAACTTCATCCGCTTGCCAGCGCTTTGTTCCTTGTTTTCGGCCTGTTCTTGGCACCCCTTCCCTCGATGGCCGATGGTTTGCCGGATTTGGGCGAGGCGGCGCAGGCTGAATTCTCGCCCGCGACCGAGAGACGCATCGGCGAATCGGTGATGCATGAAATTCGCCGCGATCCAGCCTGGCTGGGTGATGCCGAAATCCACAGCTATCTGAACCGTCTGGGTACCCGCTTGTCGGCCCAAAGCCAGGAGAATCGTCAGGATTTCGAGTTTTTTGCGCTGCGCGATCCCACGCTCAATGCTTTTGCCCTGCCCGGTGGCTACATCGGCGTGCATAGCGGACTGATACTTGCGGCGGCATCGGAATCGGAACTTGCCTCGGTGCTGGCGCATGAGATATCCCACGTCACCCAACGTCATCTGGCACGGCTGATGAACAAGTCGGGGCAGGGTCAGGTGACCAGTCTTTTGGCGCTTGCGGTGGCGATTCTTGCCGCGCGTAGCAGCCCGGATCTGGCCGTTGGTGCAGCGATGGCCGGGCAGGGTGCCGCGATACAGAATCAGCTTAACTACTCACGCGATTTCGAGCGCGAAGCGGATCGAATCGGACTGGGTTTGCTTGAACATTCGGGCTATGACATCCGTGGCATGAGCAGTTTTTTTGAGAGATTGCAGAAGTTCGGGAGACTGTACGAAAACAATGCTCCGGGTTATCTGCGCACGCACCCATTGACCACGGAGCGTCTGGCCGACCTGGGCAACCGGATTCAGGGCCGGCCCTACAAACAGGTTGCCGACTCGCTCGACTTTCAACTGGTGCGCGCCAAACTGCGTGCGCAGGAAGGTACGGCGCGCGACGCGGTGCTGGATTTCGAGACCCGACTCAAGGATCGCAGTTTTGCCAGCAGTGAAGTGGCAATGCGCTATGGCCTGAGCCAGGCCCATCTGCGCGGCGACAACATCGCCGCCGCGGATCGAGAGCTGGAAAAAATCCGGCGCTTGAAGGCGGTCTCGCCGATGATTGAAACCCTGGCCGCACAATTGCGACTGAAACACAAAGACGCTACCGGCGCGGCGGCCATCCTGCGCACCGCACAGCGCCAGTTTCCGCAGGAGAGAGCCATTGCCTATGCCCTGGTCGAATCCCTGCTGGAAGCGGGCTTGGCGCAGGAAGCGATCAAGGTCACCGAGGAAGAATTGCTGGCCTATGGCTCGGATGCCCGAATGCACGAACTGCAGGCGAAGACCTATGCCAAGCTGGGAAAACGCCTGCAGCAACATCGGGCGCAGGCGGAAGCCTATGCGCTGCGGGCGCAGCTCTCGGCGGCGCTGGAGCAGCTTGAGTTGGCGCAAAAGGCAGGCGACGGAAACTTCTACGAGCAGTCGCAAGTCGATGCGCGGGTACGCGAATTGAAGCGACAGATCGCGGAAGAAGCCAGGCAGGCCAGGCAGAAATAGGAAATACGATGAGTGATCCGGAACCGGTCGGTCGTGCCCATATTCGAGCGTTGTCCACGCCGCTGGTGCGCCTGGAAAACGAGCCCTATTACCACGCCACCGGCGACGAAATAGCAGTGTTCAACTCGGCCGCGAAAAGCCGCTTGCCGATGATGTTGAAAGGCCCTACCGGCTGCGGCAAGACGCGATTCGTCGAGCACATGGCCTGGCGCCTGAAGCGGCCGCTGGTTACCGTGGCCTGCCACGATGATCTGACCACGGCCGATCTGGTGGGACGCTATCTCATCGTCGGCGATGAAACCGTGTGGATGGACGGGCCGCTCACGGCAGCGGTGCGCGCCGGCGCCATCTGTTATCTCGACGAGATTGTCGAGGCGCGCAAGGACACCACCGTGGTGATTCATCCGCTGACCGATTCGCGTCGCGCTCTGCCGGTCGAAAAACATGGCGAGTACATCGAAGCGCCGCCGGACTTCATGCTGGTGATCTCCTACAACCCGGGTTATCAAAGTGTGTTGAAGGAAATGAAGCCCAGCACGCGTCAGCGCTTTGTCGCACTTGATTTCGATTACCCCGACGCCGATACCGAAGCGCGCATCGTTGCCCATGAGGGCGGTGTTGACGACGATACGGCGAAGCGGCTGGTCAAGCTGGGAAGCCTGACGCGCAAGCTCAAGGGCGCCGGGCTCGATGAAGGTGCCGGTACCCGTCTGCTGGTGCATGCCGCACAAATGATTGCCAGCGGCATGGCGCCGGATATCGCCTGCACTGCTGCCATCGCCCGCCCACTGGCTGACGAAGCCGACACGCGCGATGCACTGGACGATCTGATTCGTGCGGTGTTTTGAAGCAGACGTATTCACCACAGAGACACAGAGACACAGAGGAAAATCAAAACCGGACGTGATTCGCTACAAAGCTTAGCCGGTCATTGATTTGCGCACATATCGTTTATATTTCCTCGTCTCACCGGCGAAAGCCGGAATCCAGTGGAGCGCTGCACT
>JAIPCF010000070.1 GCA_021738385.1 Sulfuritalea sp.
GATTGGCGCCGAGCATCAGGCGCAAACTCTCTGCCATACGCAAAAGGCCATGCACATACTGCTTGAACAATTCACGCAGCAGCATCATCCCGGCGACAAAACCGAAAAACGTAATCAGTCCGCCGAGTGGCAGACGTGGCACGAGAAACTCGGAAAATGCAGCGCGCTCCGCTTCACTGGCGTCGGCCGCCAGCAAAAAGCCGGTGACGACGAACGGCCCCGTCATCAGCAGCCCCAGCACCACGGCTGCCAGAATGAATCGAAACCGGGCCTTCATGCCAGATGCGATTTAATCAGAAGCACGAGATCCTTGGTCGAAAACGGCTTGGTCACATACGCATCGGCGCCCAGTGCCAGTCCCTTGGCAACTTCCGCCTCGCGCCCCTTGGCTGTCAGCATGATAATTTTCGTCGCTGCCATCGCCGGGTTGGCACGCAAGGCCTGACAAACTTCGAATCCCGATTTTTTTGGCATCATCACGTCGAGCAATATCAGATCAGGAGTGAACTCTGCCGCCTGACTCAAGGCATCGTCACCGTCAACGGCAACTGCAGTCTCGAAACCTTCTTTCTTCATAAGGTATTCAAGCGATAGAACAATATTCGGTTCGTCATCTACGATCAGAATGCGCCTGCTCATCAAACTCCTCCCGGAAGCATATTTTAGTGAAGGCCTGGCCGCAACGCACCGATTTTGTGGTGACTGGCCTTCACTTCATTTTGAATTTGCATCATTATCGCGCGCTTGACGCGGTAGTGTGAACACAAAACGGGTAACGGAGCCCGGAGCGCTTTCAACCCACAATCGGCCGTGGAAATATTCGATTATCTGGCGGCTGATTGGCAAGCCAAGTCCTGTGCCCTGAGGCTTTTCCGTAAGAAGTTCGGAAGTGCCTGCGCCTTGCTGAAACTTGTCGAATATCAGTTTCTGATCTTCGATCGGTATGCCAGGCCCATTGTCGCTGACATAGACCCGGACTTCACTCGCCGTACCACCAGCGCCGACTTTTACATACCCGGTATCCGCGGGTGCGAATTTCAGGGCATTCGATAGCAGATTGACCATCACCTGAATCAACCGATCGCAATCGGCCAGGACAATAAGACCAGACTCGCAGGGTTCAATCTCAAGCTTGACATGCTTTTCTTCGAACAGCACCGCCAAAGAATCTACCGCATCGCTCAGCATTTCCCCAACATCGACGGCTTCAACCGTCCATTCGGCACGACCAGATTCCAGCTTGGCAAGATCAAGAATCTGGCTGATCAGCCGCGACAGGCGAACCGTTTCATTGACAATGATGCCGAGAAAGCGTGAGCGTTGCGTCAGATCGATTTTTGGGTCTTCCTGCAGCATTTCCGAGAAAGCGCGAATCGAGGTCAGCGGCGTCCGCAGCTCATGCGATACGGTGGAAATGAAATCGTCCTTCATTCGATCCAGTTGACGCAATTGAGCATTTGCCTCACGCAATTCTGCGGTAGCGCGAGTCAGTTCCAGGGACTTTTCTTCTACTTCGCGTGCATAGCTGCGGACCTGTGACGCTTCATCGAGAATGTTCATCACTTCGGCAATCCCGAGCGGTTCCTCGGTTACCACCGATGCCACCATCGCGCGCGACGAGGCGGATCCAATTGCCCCCGCCAACAAGCTTTCGGCGAAATTAACCAGACGGGCATCTGCGGGAAGTTCCTCAAACCCCTTCAAGCCCCGCTCGCGGGCATGGCTGGCAAAAGCCACCTGCGCCTTTTCGAGACCGATGAACCGCGCGGCCAATGGCAGCAAATCGGCCACGCCGGCGCTGCTCCGCCAGCGAGGGATATCGGCGGCCTCCGTGCCGCCGACAAATAGTGTTGCCTGCCGCGCTTCCCTCATATTGGGTGCGCGCTGCAAGGAGACGCCTATGTAGAAGCCCAGGTTGACCAAGAGGCTCCAGACCAGGCTATGCGTTATCTCGTCGAGCCCGGTCAAACCCAGCAGGTGCTGCGGCCGCAGAAGTTCAATGCCAAACAAGCCATGTGCGATGAAGCCATCGGGCAGCCAGCCTGATTTGGCAAAAGAAGGCAATAGCAAGGTATAGGTCCACAGCACAAAACCCGCCGCCAATCCCGCGAGCGCGCCATCCCGGGTACCTCCCTTCCAGAACAGCCCCCCGATTACCACCGGTGCGAACTGTGCCACGGCGGCAAAAGAGATCAGCCCGATGGAAACAAGCGCATATGCTTCACCAGCAACGCGAAAGTATAGATAGCCAAGACCCAGAATGATGGCGATGGCCCCGCGCCGGATTCCCAGCAGCAGTCCCGTGAAGTCCGTTCTTTCAGCCAATCCGAGCTGTGGCACTCTCAACAGCAGCGGCATGACCAGATCGTTGCAAACCATTGTCGACAAAGCGATGGTCTCGACGATTACCATGCCCGTGGCCGCTGACAATCCGCCGATATAGACGAACAGCGCCAGGGCTTCCTGCTGATGAGCCATTGGCAGCGTCAGCACAAACGTATCGGCATCGACGCCGCCACCCTGAAAATGCAGCAATCCGGCCAGCGCCACCGGCAACACAAAAAGATTGATCAGAAACAGATAGAGGGGAAACATCCACACCGCGCGGCTTAGATGACTGACATCGACGTTTTCCACTACTGCGATCTGGAATTGGCGCGGCAACAACAAGGCAGCAAACAGCGAAAGGAATATCAGCGTGCCCCATGTGCCATAAGCGGCCGGGGAATCGGCGGTGGCCAGGCGGCTTGATATTTCTGGAACGGCGTAGGCCCGGGTAAAAATATCTCCAACGCCCTCATGTACTCCCCAAACGACAAATACTCCCACCGCCAAAAATGCGACAAGTTTGACAATGGACTCGACAGCGATTGCTGCAACCATTCCTTCATGTCGCTCGGTGGCATCCAGATGGCGCGTTCCGAACAGAATGGTGAAAGCCGCCAATATCAATGCCACATACAGCGCGCTGTCCTGCAACAATGGCACGGCGCCTGACATCGTCGGCATGATTATTTCGGGATAACTGGAAAGAATCGCAAAACTGTTGGATACCGCTTTGAGCTGCAGCGCGATGTACGGCACCACGCCAACTACCGCGATAACCGTTACCAACCCCCCGAGAAATTGACTCTTGCCGTAGCGTGAAGCGACGAAATCGGCGATTGACGTAATTCGATTGGCTTTGGCAACACGGATCATCTTTACCAGAACGAATCCCGCCAGGGCAAACAACAAGGTCGGCCCGAGGTAAATCGGCAAATAGCCGATGCCGCTGGCCACCGCACGCCCCACGCTGCCGTAGAAAGTCCATGTGGTGCAGTACACGCCCAGAGAGAGCGCATAAACCATTGGGTTGGAAATCAGGGACCGTCCGGCATCTGCACGACGGTCTGCATACCAGGCGATGGCAAACAGAATGCCCAGATATCCAAACGAGGCAAGTACGATGACCCATCCCTGGAGCATTTCAATCCTTTGTCGGAAAGGACAACGTACACGAGCCCTGGTTCATCGGGTACCCCGCAGAACCGAGTCCAGCTGCGCTTGAACAACTGGGCAATGCTGACAGACCTGCGTCAGTCACCGCGCTCGACAACCCAGGCCATTTGAACAATCAACGCCAGCCATGATGCCATCAACCATACATAGAGCGACGGCAAGCCAAAAAAATCAACACCCTGATTGAATACCGACAACAGGGGGTAGTTGAAAAAGAAGCAGCCCATCAAGAATAGAAAGGCCAGACGCTGCGCCTTGAGCCTGGAGCGGATCACGATGTCACCTCCGACAAGAGCCTGTATCAGCCGCAATCCTACTCCGTGCTGGATCATGCTGGAAATTCAATTCCGGTTGATTTGTGTTCGCGGCCAAAGAAACGATTACCCGTCGCCGGCCTCAGTCATGGCACAAAGAAACGGGCAAAAAAAAGCGCCCGTCTTGCGAGGGGCGCTTTTCATCCTTGATAAAAACTATGCGTTCTGCTTGAGTTGATCCAGAATTCCGGGGTTTTCAAGCGTCGATACGTCCTGAGTGATTTCTTCGTTCTTGGCCAGGCTTCTCAACAGGCGCCGCATGATCTTGCCCGAACGCGTTTTCGGCAGGTTCTCGCCAAAACGAATGTCCTTGGGTTTGGCGATCGGACCGATTTCCTTGCCGACCCAGGTTCGCAATTCGGCGGCGATTTTCTTCGCCTCTTCTGCGCTTGGACGTGCCTGCTTGAGTACGACAAAAGCACAGATCGCTTCGCCTGTCAGATCGTCCGGACGTCCCACCACCGCAGCTTCCGCCACCATCGGATTGGATACCAACGCCGACTCGATTTCCATGGTGCCCATGCGATGTCCGGAGACATTCAGCACGTCGTCGATACGACCCATGATGGTGAAATAACCCGTCTTGGCATCGCGCATCGCCCCGTCGCCAGCAAGATAGACATTGCCGCCGAAATCATCAGGGAAATAGGACTTCTTGTAGCGGTCCGGATCACCATAAATGGTGCGAATCATGGCTGGCCAGGGCTTTTTGACGACCAGAAAGCCACCCTTGCCCCACTCGACATCATTGCCGGTCTCGTCGACGATGGCGGCCATGATCCCAGGGAACGGCAAGGTACAGGACCCCGGTACCAACGGCGTTGCGCCCGGCAACGGGGTGATCATGTGACCTCCCGTCTCGGTTTGCCAGAACGTATCCACGATCGGGCAATGTCCACCGCCGACATTGTTGTAGTACCACATCCAGGCTTCCGGATTGATCGGCTCGCCGACCGAACCGAGGATGCGCAGGGAACTCAGATCGTAGTTTTTCGGATGCGTCGCCGGTGTGTTTTCGCCGGTCTTGATCAGAGAACGAATGGCTGTCGGTGCGGTATAGAAAACGTTGACCTTGTGGTTCTGGATGGTTTTCCAGAAACGCCCGGCATCCGGATAGGTCGGCACACCTTCGAACACAATCTCGGTTGCGCCGCAAGCCAGGGGCCCGTAGGCAATGTAAGTATGGCCCGTCACCCAACCGATATCAGCGGTACACCAGAAGATGTCTTCTGGCTTGATGTCAAAGGTCCACTTCATGGTCAGAATTGCATGCAGCAAATAACCGCCCGAACTGTGCTGAACGCCCTTGGGCTTGCCTGTGGAACCGGAGGTGTAAAGCAGGAACAGCGGATGTTCGGCATCAACCCATTCAGGTTCACAAACGTCGGACTGACCGGCCGTTGCGTCATCCCACCATACATCGCGCCCCTCAACCATGTTGCAGGCGCCACCAGTACGTTTGAAGACGATAACGGATTTGATCGACTCGCAGCCGCCCATGGCAATACCGTCGTCTACGGCAGGCTTTAGCGGAATATTCTTGCCGCCGCGGCACTGCTCGTCCGACGTAATGACGGCGACGGCTCCAGCGTCCTGAATGCGCTCCTGCACGCTCTTGGCTGAGAAGCCGCCGAACACTACTGAATGGATCGCGCCAATCCGGGCACAGGCCTGCATCGCTACCACGCCCTCAACCGACATCGGCATGTAGATCAGGACGCGATCGCCCTTCTTGATTCCCTGCGCACGCAGTGCATTGGCGAAGCGGGCGACGCGGGAAAGCAGTTCCTTGTAGGTGACTTTGGTGACTTGTCCGCCATCTGCCTCGAAAATAATAGCGACTTTGTCGCCAAGTCCAGCCTCGACGTTTCTATCGAGACAGTTGTAGGACACATTCAGCTTGCCATCGGCAAACCATTTGTAAAACGGGGCATTGGATTCATCGAGTGACTGAGTGAAGGGCTCTTTCCAACTCACGTGCTCCTTCGCCAGTCGGGCCCAGTAACCGGCATAGTCCTGATCAGCTTCCTTGCACAGCGCCTCATAGGCCGCCATCCCGGAAATGGTGGCCTTTTTGACCACGGCATCGGATGGGGGAAATACACGGGTTTCCGTGACATTTGATTCAATGCTGGACATTGATACCTCTCCTCTCGCTTGAGACCGGACTAAGTCCGGATGAAAAAAACTTCCCGCCACGCAGGCCAATAAATCGGTCGGGCGGATGACGTATCTTTTTGCTTTTTGGAAGAAATTACTGCTGCCGCCAGAATCTTTCGACAGGCAATGTTACGGATACTAAGCGCTTTCAGATTTAACCGAAAGAGCCTTACATGCTACTTACGCATCAGTGAAACACTCCTGTCGGGCACCTGCGGTAATATTGCTGCCCCGCAACACTTTCAGCACCGGCCATGAACAAAATCGTCAGACCCATGGAGTTTTTCATATTCGGCAGCCGTTGGCTGCAGGCTCCGCTCTATCTCGGATTGATTGTCGCCCAGGCCGTCTATGTTTATCAGTTCATGCACGAACTGGCGCATCTCGTAAGCAAGGCCGGCAGCCTGACCGAATCGGAAGTCATGCTCATCGTGCTGGGCCTGATCGACGTGGTGATGATCGCCAACCTGCTGATCATGGTCATCATTGGCGGCTACGAGACCTTCGTCTCGCGCCTTGATTTGCAGGGACATCCCGATCAGCCGGAATGGCTCTCCCACGTCAATGCCGGCGTCCTCAAGGTGAAGCTCTCCGTCGCCCTGATCAGCATTTCCTCGATCCACCTGCTGCGCACCTTCATCAACGCGCCGCATGTAGAAGACAGGGTCATCATGGCCCAGATCGCGATACATGTTTCCTTCCTTGTTTCAGCCATCGCCATCGCCTACACGGACAAAATCATGATGCAGACCGTGAGCGCCGGACGCCAGAGCAAACACTAACCGCCAGGAACGCCGCCATGACCACCATCCGCCAGGACGATTTCATTCAGTCCATCGCCGACGCCTTCCAGTTCATCAGTTACTACCATCCGCTCGATTACATCCAGGCTCTCGGAGCGGCCTACGAACGAGAAGAATCCCCCGCAGCCAAGGATGCCATTGCCCAGATTCTGACGAATAGCCGCATGTCGGCCGAAGGCCACCGCCCGATCTGTCAGGACACCGGTATCGCACTGGTATTTCTGAAGGTGGGGATGCAGGTGCAATGGGACGCCACGCTCCCGGTTCAGGAAATGGTCAATGAAGGCGTACGCCGCGCCTATGGCAATACGGACAATCCGTTGCGCGCCTCTGTACTGGCTGACCCCGCTGGCGCGCGCAGGAACACCAAGGACAACACCCCGGCCGTGGTGCATTACGAAATCGTTGCCGGCGATCAGGTCGAAGTCATCTGCGCGGCCAAGGGCGGCGGCTCGGAAGCGAAAGCCAAGTTCGCCATGCTCAACCCTTCCGACAATCTGGTTGAGTGGGTACTGAAAACCGTACCGACCATGGGTGCCGGCTGGTGTCCACCCGGCATCCTCGGCATCGGCATTGGCGGCACACCGGAAAAAGCCATGCTGCTGGCCAAAGAGGCCATCATGGCACCCGTCGATATTCAGGCACTCAAAGAAAAAGCGGCGCGCGGCGAGAAGCTGGGCCGCACCGAGGAACTGCGCCTCGAACTGCACGAAAAGGTCAATGCCCTGGGCATTGGTGCGCAGGGCCTGGGCGGGCTGACCACCGTGCTCGACGTCAAGGTGCTCGACTACCCGACCCACGCCGCCAACCTGCCCGTGGCACTGATTCCGAACTGCGCGGCGACGCGCCACATTCACTTTCATCTGGACGGCTCCGGCCCGGCAAAATTGCAGCCGCCCAGCCTGGAAGACTGGCCCAAGGTCACCTGGCAGGCCGATGCTGCGACTGCGACCCGAGTCGACCTGAATAGCCTGACCAAGGATCAGGTCGCCGCCTGGAAGCCCGGCCAGAAACTGCTGCTCAACGGCAAAATGCTCACCGGCCGCGACGCCGCACACAAGCGCATTGCCGACATGCTGGCGAAGGGTGAAAAACTCCCGGTGGATTTCACAAACCGTGTGATCTACTACGTCGGCCCGGTCGACCCGGTCGGTGCCGAAGTGATGGGCCCCGCGGGCCCCACCACCGCGACACGAATGGACAAATTCACCCGCATGATGCTGGAGCAAACCGGGCTCATATCCATGATCGGCAAAGCCGAGCGTGGCGCACTCGCGATCGAAGCGATCAAGGACAACAAGTCCGCCTATTTGATGGCTGTCGGCGGCGCTGCCTATCTTGTCGCCAAAGCCATTCAGTCGGCCAAGGTCGTCGGATTTGCCGATCTCGGCATGGAAGCCATTTACGAGTTCGAAGTAAAGGATATGCCGGTCACGGTCGCCGTGGACTCGCTGGGTACCTCGGTTCATATCACCGGACCGACCGAATGGCAGGCGAAGATTGGCAAGATCCCGGTCAGGGTCGCTTGAAGCAGCGCTAGCACAGAAGCCGTCGCCGTATCGCCAGCGCCGAGTTTTGTTTTGATCGGCGTCTTCGATTCAGGGCTGGGCGGGCTTTCCGTACTGGCCGCGCTGATGGATGCTTTGCCGCAGGCTGATTTCGTCTATTACGCCGATACGGCGCACATGCCCTACGGCAACAAAACCGAGGAATTCATCACTCGCCGCGTACTCGAGATTGGCGAATTGCTGGTTGCCCAAGGCTGCACGCTGGTAGTAGTAGCCTGCAACACGGCGACGGCTGCCTCGGTTCAGATCTTGCGCGCCACCCATCCGGGTATCCCGATAGTGGGTATCGAACCCGGCATCAAGCCGGCGGCTCTGGCCTCGGCGACGCGCCGCATCGCGGTACTGGCCACCGAGGCTACCTCCCGCAGTGACCGACTGGCGCGGCTGATCCGCGAGCATGCGGAAAATGTCGAAGTGCGGGTCGTGCCCTGTCCAGGCTGGGCCACCCACGTTGAAATGCTGCAACTTAACGACCCCGCACTGGCGACCGACGTCCGTGCCCGCATCGAACCTTTGCTTGCCCAGGGCGTCGACCGCATCGTACTGGGCTGTACGCACTACAGCTTTATCGCACCGCTGCTTGCCGACATCATCGGAACCCGCGCCCAACTGGTCGACGTCGCCGAAGCCGTGGCGCGTCAGGCGCAGCGACTGGCGGGAGACTTTGCCCATGGCTCAGGACGTTTGCAACTGCAAGCATCCTCGTGTCCGCAAAATCTGCCTGCCGCCCTGCCGCGACTCGGCCTGGACAGAATCATCCCTCGCGTCGCCTGAGGCGAACTGGGAAAAGCCCAGGAGGAGTTGCAAAAACTTGCCAGTCTGGATGCCTTGACGGGATTGGCCAACCGACGCAGTTTCGACTTGAAGCCTGGCGCGGAATGGCGACGAGCGGCCCGTGACAGCGCCCCGCTGTCTCTACTGATGATCGATGTGGATTTTTTCAAGCGCTACAACGATGCCTATGGCCACCAGAAAGGCGATGCCTGTCTCCAGTTCATCGCCTCGTCCATCGCCGGAGCGGATCTGCGTTGAATCGGAGCTGATCGCTGCCGCCGACCATGCCCTCTACAGGACCAAGAACGAAGGACGCAATCGCGTGGTGGCGACCAGTCACGAATCGGCCACAACTTTCTGATCAGCGTCGCTGTGCGCCAATCACTCCCGGCACTTCGCGCAAGGCCGACAAGGCTTTTTGCAAAGCCTCCGTACCTGACAGTTCCACGGTAAAACTCATGTGCGCAACACCCGCTTTCGACTGGGTCTTGACCGCGGTAACGTTGATTTTCTCGCGCGACAGGACATCTGAAATGTCACGCAGCAGGCCTTGTCGATCACCCGCATCGACCAGCAAATCCACCGAGTAGACCGCCGTGGATTTGTCGCCCCATTCGACGCTGATGGCGCGCTCGGGATTACGCGCCACCATGTTGCGAAAGTTCACACAATCGACGCGATGAATCGAGATCCCCTTGCCGCGCGTGACAAAGCCGATGATGGCATCCGGTGGCATCGGCTTGCAACACAACCCAACTTGCGTCAGCAGTTTGTCCACGCCCGCCACCAGAATCCGGCTACCGCCGACGCGGCTTTTGCGCATCTGGATTTCGGGTTCAGGTTCCTGTGGCTGGACATCGCCGCGCAACGCCGTGTCGATCGCACGCATGCCCAACTCGCCTCTCGCCGCCGCGACAAACATGGCCTCGGCGCTTTTCAGTCCAAGCCTGGACGCCAGCTCGTCGAGATTGGCCTGCGTCTGCCCCTCGCGCTGCAACTCGCGGGTCACCAGACTACGCCCCTGTGTCAGCAATTCGTCCTTGTCCTGGGCTGCAAACCATTGCCTGACCTTGGAGCGTGCATGCGAGGTAACCAGATAGGACTGGTTCGGGTTGAGCCAGTCGCGTGACGGCCCGCCGCTCTTGGCCGCGACAACTTCCACGCGCTGACCGTTTTTCAGCGGCGTGTTGAGTGGCACCATGTGGCCATCGATCTTCGCGCCGCGACAACGATGGCCGAGATCGGTATGCAGGCGATAGGCGAAATCCAGCGCCGTCGCACCATGCGGCAGGTCGATGACCTTGTCCTGCGGCGTTAAAACATAAATGACGTCGTCCAGTGCGGCGCGCTTGAACCGCCGCTCCCATTCAGCTGAATCAGCGATCTCGTCGCGCCATGACAACAACTGGCGCAGCAGGGAGATCTTGTCCTCATAAGCGCCGCCGGTCTTGGCCGAACTGCCTGATTCCTTGTAGCGCCAATGTGCCGCAACACCCAGTTCAGCGTGATCGTGCATCTCGCGGGTGCGGATCTGCACTTCCAGCGAGCGCCCTTCCTCATCCTCCACCGCGGTGTGCAGGGAGCGGTAGAAATTTCCCTTGGGATGCGAGATGTAGTCGTCAAACTCGCCGTGTATCGGCTGCCACAAGTGATGCACGATGCCCAGCGCCGTGTAGCAATCCTTGACGTCATCGACAATGATGCGAACCGCGCGCACGTCATAAACCTTCTCGAAATCGATATCCTTGCCGCGCATCTTGTTCCAGATGCTGTAGATGTGCTTGGGTCTGCCGTAGATCTCGGCTTTCACTCCCGCCTGGCTGACTTCCGCCTGCAACCGCGACACCGCTTCGACGATGAAGCTCTCGCGTTGGCGGCGTTTTTCGTCGAGCATTTTGGCGATGCGCTTGTAAGTGCCCGGTTCCAGATAGCGGAAGGCAAGATCTTCGAGCTCCCACTTGACATGCCAGATGCCAAGGCGGTTTGCCAGTGGCGCATAGATCAACAGGCTTTCCCGCGCCATTTCATCGCGCTCGATACCCGGCCGATCGTTCAGGAATCGCAGGGTTTGTACCCGACTGGCAAGGCGCAACAGCACCACACGAATATCATCAACCATCGCCAGCAACATCTTGCGCAGGATTTCAGTCTGCGCCTTCACTTCGGCCGCACCTTCGCCGGCACCGCCTTCCGCCGCAGCTCGGGTCAGGGGGCGCAAACGGCCGAGGCGATGCAACCCGGCCACCAACGCAGCCGCCGTATTGCCAAAGCCGACTTTCAAGCGTTCATTGCAATCCGGCACAAGATCGGTGGTGGCAAACAACAGGGCGGCAATGCGTGCGTCGGCATCGAGATCGAGCGAAGCCACGATCAGCGCCATGCCCTGCGCATGCAGCAGGATCGGTTCGTCGGTACCCAGCAGCTTGTCGCCATACGACTCGCGCGCAAGGTCCAGCGCCGCAGCCATATTCGCTGACGCTTCTGGCGACAACCCAAGACACAACTGGGACAGGACGTCGGTTTCGCCGTTCGACTGTTTGAGGGAATGCACTACAGAGACCATGGGCGAATTATCCCACGCGGCGGATACCCCGGCGGCCAGCCAACGGTATCCGGCTGGAAACCAATACGGAGTCGGGCGCACCGGGACATATCGCCGGGATACCGTCCCAGGCGCGGGCGCACTGGGACATAATCCCTTTCCATGAAAAATTCGACGCGCATCTCACCTTTTCTGCGGCTGACACTGTCCAGGCTGTTCCGGGCCGGCTTCTGGTTCAGCGCCCGAAACTTAGCGTGATCGGCAAACTTTCCGCCTGGTGGCGCCAGCGGCAGGGCGACCGTCTCGAGATTCAAGATACGTTATGGAATGAAGTCGAAGCCGGCCTGCCATTCCTCGGCCATCTCAACGCCGACGAGCGCATCCATCTGCGCCAGTTGGCTCGCGAGTTGATTGCCGAAAAGGAGTGGAGCAGCGCGCAAGGGTTGCTATTGACGCCGCGCATACAACTCGCCATTGCACTGCAGGCCTGCCTGCCGATCCTTCACCTCGGGCTGGGCTGGTATGCCGGCTGGGTCGGCATTGTGGTCTATCCGGGCGACTTCCTGATCCCACGCCATCTGGTCGACGCCAACGGAGTCGTGCATGAATTCGATGATCAAGTCATGGGTGAAGCCTGGTACGGCGGACCGGTGCTGATCTCCTGGTTCGATCTGCCCGAGGACGCCGACGGCATCAATATCGTGATTCACGAATTCGCCCACAAGCTGGACATGAAAAGTGGCGACGCCGACGGCATGCCACCGCTGCATGAAGGTATGTCGAAGCAGCGCTGGATCGAGACCATGAGCGCGGCTTTCGCCGACTTGCGGCGCCGTCTTGATCGCGGTGAGGAAACCTTGCTCGATCCCTATGCAGCTGAAATGCCGGCGGAGTTCTTTGCCGTCATCAGCGAATCTTTTTTCGAAACTCCGGATCTGATCAAAACCGAGTACCCTGCCGTGTACGAACAACTAAGCACCTTCTACAAACAGGATCCGGCGGCACAAGGCTTCACCTCTGTTGCTTTCGATCAGCCGAACGCGGGCCGGACAACTTGAAACCGCACGTCCAATCGCTTTGCCCTACCGGGAAAATCCATGTCCATTGATACCGAAGCGTTCCGCCGACGCATGAATGACGAATTGCAGCGTATTGCCGAAACCCTCGCGCAAGCGAAATGCGCATCGAGCATTGTCGAGCTAGACCAGTCCGCCGTCGGACGTGTTTCGCGCATCGACGCCCTGCAACAGCAGGCCATGGCGCAAAGCATGCTGGAGCGGCTGCATACGCGTGAGCGCCAGATTGACGCAGCGTTGACAAGAATCGACAACGGACGTTTTGGCTTGTGCTGTGCCTGCGAATCCGATCTGGAACCGGATCGGCTCAACGCCGATCCGGCCACCGTCTGTTGCAAGGATTGCGCCGAGAAGCGGGTGCCACACTAGTCGGACACTTCGTCGGATCGGCGTGCATGAAGCCGCTCCGTGCCGGCTCTTCGCACCCGTGCCTGCGCCAGGAGCCGTCAGGGCTCAGGTTTTCGCCGCCTCCTCGGGCAATGAATCCTGCCGCGATCCACACCGCCGGTGATGACAATGGCCCCGCGGGCGCAGGATCATGATCGAGCCGATGCCGATCAGCAGCAGGGGCCACCAGGTATGGAAAAACTGGCGTAACTCCTCCTTCGGCACGATGCCAAGATTACCCATCAGAAACGTCGCACCCAGAACAATCAGGATGACGGGAAAGAGTCGAAAGCGCATGATTTTCTCCCTGTACCGTTCAAACGCCGTGGCCGAAACCACCGTGCCGACGGTGCTGGGTCAGCTCATCAAAACGCTTTTGCTGCGCCGGGTCCAGGACGCCATAAAACCGCCTGGTTTCCGTGGTCAGTTTGGCCAGCGCGGCACGACCCTGATCCAGGCCTTGCTGTACTCGCTCCAGTCGTTCCACTGCCGTCCCGGTGCCTGCGCTGGTGCGCCAGGCCTTGGCCTTTTCGCCCATGCCCGCAACCTGTTCGCTGACCGCCTTGCTGAACTCGCCCCAGGCCGCCTGTTGATCGGCACGCAGATTCAGATCAGCGTGCAAACGCTCCAGGCGCCCGTCGGCCATGCCCTTGAAATCGCCGTTCCAGGCGCTGCGCATCATCTTCGAGCCGTAGCGACAGGAACCATCGCCATCGGCCATCACCAGACCCGCACCGACACCCGTCATTGCCAGCAGACCAATGCCCGCCAGGGCCATTTTCATATTCCGTTTCATTTGTCTCTCCTTGCTTGAAGTGTTCAGCCGGCACCTCAGGGGTGCGGCTGTTCCGACCGCGTCGGATGGCACCCATTGAAACGCAAGCATGTATTTGGCTTGTGTCATGCAGGCAGCTGTTTTGCATGCTCCGGTATCACGCACTGCTGCAGATACACTAGGATACAAATCACTTCACCCGCAGCGGTATAAAGACAACATTCCACCGCTGTCACCAACTCACCCGCACACCATGACGTCCTCAACCGAAACCGCCGACCATATTCTCGTCGTCGATGACGACCGCGAAATACGCAACCTGCTTGCCGAGTACCTGGAGAAGCAGGGCTTGCGCTGCACTGTGGTCGCCGACGGCCGGCAGATGCGCGCCGCGCTGGAAAAGGGCCGCTTTGATCTGCTGGTGCTCGACCTGATGCTGCCCGGTGAAGACGGCCTGACCCTGTGCCGCAATCTGCGCGCGACACCGGCCCATGCCAACCTTCCGGTGCTGATGCTCACCGCCCGCAGCGACGATATGGATCGCATTCTGGGTCTGGAAATGGGCGCCGACGATTACCTGAGCAAACCTTTTGTCCCGCGCGAACTTCTGGCCCGCATCCGCGCCATTTTGCGCCGCAGCCGGGCCCTGCCGCCCAATCTGGACGAGACGCGGGGCCCGCGCGCACGCCATCTGGCCTTTGGCGACTGGCGCCTGGACACCGCCGCGCGTCACCTGCTGGACGCCGATGGTGTCGTCGTCTCGCTCTCCGGCGCCGAGTATCGGCTGCTCGCCGTGTTTCTGGCCCACCCGCAGCGCGTGCTGAATCGGGACCAGTTGCTTGAACTCACCCAGGGCCGCGAAGCCGATGCCTTCGATCGTTCCATCGATCTGCTGGTCAGCCGGCTGCGCCAGCGTCTGCGTGACGATGCCCGCGAGCCGCGCATCATCAAGACCCAGCGTGGTGAAGGCTATGTTCTGGCGGCCGCGGTTACCGAAGTGGCAGCCGGAGAAGACGCATGAGCCGCCGCGCCCGGTTCTGCCGCAAGCACGGCAAAGACAGTCAAAGCGAAAAACGCGAAGCCCGCTGCCGCCACCCGCGCAGCCTTTTCGGCCGGCTGATGCTGATCTGGCTGCTGGGCCTCACCATTGTGCTCGGCGTGAGCTCCGCGCTGTATGTCGGCGAGCGCGGTCGCGCGGCGCGCAACACCATGTTCGAACACATGGCGCTCGACATCGTTACGGTGGTCGCGCTGATGGACACCCTGCCGGTGGAGAAACGCGCCGAATGGCTGGCGCGCCTGGAGCGTTCGCGCTACCGCTTTGTGCTCGCCCCGCTACCGGCAGGCAAACCCCTGAGCGAAGACTTCGATCACCCCGCCTGGACGCAACTCCGGCAAGGGCTGACAGGCCGTCCGCTGGAACTGCGCGCGGCACTGGCCGGTGACCATCACCACCCGACCCTCTACCTGGGCACGCACCTGGCCGACGGCAGCCCCTTCCTGGTGGAAGCCATGGCGCCGTTGCCTTTCGCCCCGCCGTCGCGCACGATTGCCGCGATGGCCGCCATTGTGTTTGGCGTGCTGTTCCTCACCTGGCTGGCGGTGCGCATCGCCACCCGGCCGCTGTCGCGTCTGGCCAAAGCCGCCGAAGGCCTGGGCCAGGACCTCGATCAACAACCGCTGCCCGAAGACGGGCCGCTGGAAGTGCGCCGTGCCGCCTCGGCATTCAACCGGATGCAGGCGCGCCTGCGCCAGCTTTTCGACGAGCGCACCCGCATTCTGGCCGCCGTCAGCCATGACCTGCAAACGCCCATCACGCGCCTGCAACTGCGTGCCGAAATGATGGAAGACACCGCCCTGCGCGACAAAGTGCTGGCCGATCTTGGCGAAATGCAGGCCCTGGTCGAAGAAGGCCTGGCCTACGCCGGCAGCACCGCCGCGCCGCGCGAACCCGACGTGCGCACCGATCTGGACGCACTGGTGGCCAGCCTCGTCGCCGACTACACCGACGCCGGACGCCCGGTCAGCCTCGCTGGCCACTGCGGCCACCCCGTCAATACCCAGCCGCGCAAGCTGCGCAGGCTGCTCGGCAATCTGGTCGACAACGCCCTCAAATTCGGCGGCAGCGCCGACATGACGCTGGGCAATAACGGCGGCCCGCTTGTCATCACCGTGCGCGACCACGGCGAAGGCATCGCCGAAGCCGAACTGGAAAAAGTCTTCGAACCCTTTTACCGGCTCGAATCCTCCCGCAACCGCGAGACCGGCGGCACCGGCCTCGGGCTTGCCATTGCCCGCCAACTGGCAAACTCCCTCGGTGCCGAACTCAGCCTGCGCAACCATCCGGAAGGTGGGCTGGAAGCCAGGCTGACGCTGACTCCCGCACGCGACGGGGCATCGCCACGAAGCTGAGCCACGCGGCCGGCTCCTGCGGGGAATCGAATCGAACCCCGTGGCACCATCGCCGAGTTTTTCTGAAGGACACCGCCAGATAGCCGTATCGCCATCGCCGAGTTTTTCATTCGTCATTCCGGCGGCTCTGCATGCCTTTGACTCCGCTGCGCGGGGTGGCAACGCCGGAATCCAGTACTTGAGTTGAATCCTCCGCCGTCTCACCATCGCCAGCGCTTTGCGTCCCTTCAGGAACTTTTTATACTGTGCCCTCAACAAACATGCCGGGACTCGCCCCGGCGGGCGACCGACTTTCTTGCTCGTGCAAGCAAGTAGGCAAAGAAGCACGCCCCGCCTCGCCGGCCCTGCGGGCGGAGGGCTCGCCAGAGTCTCGCCCGTTCGCGCGGCACAAGGCCATGCAGATGGCCTTGTGAAACCCCGCACTCACCCCTCGCTGCGAAAGGCCCGCCGGGCCGGTCGCTAAACTAGCCGGCCAAAA
>JAIPCF010000071.1 GCA_021738385.1 Sulfuritalea sp.
GAGCGCCGTGCGTTGAATGACCCACACTTCATGGCCACGCTTTGCCGCCGTGCGCATCATTGCCACACTTGAGTCCTTGTAGGCCTTGAGGCCCTGCTGCGGATCGAGAATGAAAGCGAGTTTCACTACTTACCTCCTGGCTGGACTGAGCTCGAGTTCGAGCGAAGCGGCCTGTGCTCAACCGTTGAGTTGTTATCGAAGATGCGCCGTTCAGTCTTCGGCAGAGGTCCGTTCAGCGTGGTAGTGAAGTGTGGAAGCATTGGCATTCGTTACCGCAAAAAGTGTGCTGGCGCTTTGTGCGCGCCAGTTTTCAAATGATCTTACACCAGACCCTTGACCGCAAATTCGGCAAATGCTTCGGGCAGCAGCGTCTGTTCGAGACTGCGCTGCGAGAACAGAAAGCGACCGTCACAGACGAAACCCAGCTCGCCCCAGTCGACGTCGTTGAGCATCTGGGCCAGGCGATCAAGATCGGAAGCTGACAGTTTGGGGCGATGTGGAAACAGCGCCAGTACCGCGCCGTCGTAGTTGTTGCAGGTATGCAAAAAGAATGGGCGCAGCTTGCGGGTCTTGTTGTTGACGTAAATGCGCGGTGCGTCGGAGATGAAGTGGCGTCGACCCCACTTCCACCAGTTGGATTCGTCGAAGCGGGTGACGCGACGCGCCAGCAGTCGCTCTTTAAACGCTTCCAGATAAGGCAAAGGGCCTTCGCGGTCGAGGTAAACCATGCGGCGCGTGGCACCGGTTTGGGCCGTCTTCGAACAGACAAAGTCGGCGTTGGCGAATTCCTCATTGGCAAAGATGTCGTCGGCGCCGGACACCGCACCAACTTTGACCGCGAACACACTGGACAGCGGCAGGCTGTAGATGCCACGGGTAAACATCAATTGCCCTCCCGCAAGCGCCATGCGCCGTCCATCTCTCAGGCGGTGCTTGAGCAGGCCTTTTTCGAAGCGCCAGATCGCGCAATTGGGCGCCGCACCGGCAAAGATCTTTGCATCGCCCAGGTCTTCAAAATCGGTGACCGTACCCTGATCGAACAGCCAGGTGTTGAGGCGTCCGGCGCCCGTCGCCTTGAGAAAGTCGCGCGGTGTGATGAGGATCATCTCGCCGCCCGGTGCGAGATGGCGCACGCATTTCTCGATGAAGTGCAGATACAGGTTGGCGTGACCGTCGAGCAGGCTGGAGCCCAGCCGCACAGCAGTTTCCGGCAGGATATCGCGCGCCTTGACGTAAGGCGGATTGCCGATGATGGTGTCGAACTTTTCAGCTTCCGGGTAGGCGAAGAAGTCGATGTTGAGCGCACCCTCGGGGCAGTGGGCGGCATCGAGTTCGATCGCTACGCATCCCGGCAGGCAGGAGGAAAACGCACCGTCGCCGCAGGCCGGGTCGAGCACGCGGCCCCGATTGCGACGCAGGGACAGCATGCGCTTGACGATGGCGGCGGGCGTGAATACCTGCCCATATCGGGCAACATCAAAACTCGGCGCTGGCGATACGGCGGCGGTGCTCATGGCAACTGACAAAATAAAATCCCGGCACGTGGCCGGGATCGGTTTTCATGTCGCGTCACGTCAGAACGTGCCTATCACCCACATCGGAACACGCAAGCCGGCATCCTTCGAGTCCTGGCGAACCCATTGGCCGCTGCCGGTGTTGTCCAGCAGGTAATACGGCACACCATGGGGCGGAGTCACCTTCAGCATGTAGAGCTTGCCTTGCATGCGGAACTCTTCCACTTTGTCCTGGCCTCGCTTGGTAATGGTGACCTCGGGCCCCAGTGATTCGTTCAGGACGCCCGGGGGCGCGGGAGGTGGTTCCGGAATCGGCTCAAGCTTCGGTAGTGAGGTTTGCGCGGCAACATTCAGTGCCAGGGCGGAAAACAGAACAACAATCAGGCGGCGCATGGGATGTCCTTCAAGAATTCCGGTCAGTTTATCAAAGGTTAAGCAGCAATTCGTGTTCTTCGGGCAGCGGCCCGAAGCCGCGGGTTTCATAGTGATCGAAGATCGCTGCGACGACCTGATCCGGGTCATCAATGATCTGGATCAGATCAAGATCTTCAATATTGATCATCTTTTCCCTGACAAGATTTTCGCGAAACCAGTCGAGCAGACCCGACCAGAATTCCGTTCCTACCAGGATCAAGGGAATTTTCGGAGTCTTGCCGGTCTGGATCAGGGTCAGGGCTTCGAGCAACTCGTCCAGCGTGCCGAAGCCGCCGGGCATCACAACGTAGGCCGCAGCCACCTTGACGAACATGTATTTGCGCGCAAAAAAGTGACGGAAGCTTTGCGAAATGTCCTGATAACGATTGGCCTGTTGCTCATGCGGCAACTGGATATTGAGCCCGATCGACAGGCTCTTGCCCTCGAAAGCACCCTTGTTGGCGGCTTCCATGACGCCGGGGCCGCCGCCCGAGACCACCGAGAATCCGGCATCGGACAGCTGTCGGGCGATTTTTTCGGTGAGCTGGTAGTAGCTGGAATCCGGGGCGAGTCGTGCGCTGCCGAAGATTGAAACGGCCGGCCGCACAGTCGCCAGCCTCTCGGTCGCCTCAACGAACTCTGACATAATGCCGAACACCCGCCAGGCTTCGCGTGCGCTGGTGGCGGTCTGACGCGGTGGTGCCGAATTCAGGCCTTTGCTACCATCAAATTGCGCCTTCGGTAGTTTTTCCTTCTCATTCATTTAAATCGCGCTCCCTCATGCCCACGCTTTTGCTCGTCGATGGTTCGTCTTATCTTTATCGGGCTTTTCATGCCCTGCCCGATCTGCGCACCAGCAACGGGCAACCCACCGGTGCGATTCGCGGCGTGTTGTCGATGCTGCGGGTGCTTGAGGCCGACTATAAGTCAGATTACCGGGCGGTGGTGTTCGACGCCAAAGGCAAGACTTTCCGTGACGACTGGTATCCCGCGTACAAGGCCAACCGTCCCTCGATGCCGGAGGATCTGGTGGCGCAGATCGAGCCTTTGCACCAGTGTATCCGTGCTGCCGGTTGGCCCTTGCTGATGGTCGACGGCGTCGAGGCCGACGACGTGATCGGCACTTTGTCGCGACAGGCGGCAGAAGCGGGGATCGATTGCGTGATCTCGACCGGCGACAAGGATCTGACCCAGCTGGTGAACCCGCATGTCACGCTGGTCAACACCATGAGCAACGAAGTGCTCGACGAGGCGGGGGTGCTGGCCAAGTTCGGCGTGCCGCCGGAGCGCATCATCGATTATCTGGCGCTGGTCGGCGACACGGTGGACAACGTGCCCGGCGTTCCCAAAGTCGGCCCCAAGACCGCTGTCAAATGGCTCAATGCCTACGGTTCGCTGACCGAGATCGTTGCCCATGCCGGCGAGATTGGCGGCGCCGTGGGCGAGAACCTGAGAAATCATCTCGAATTCCTGCCGCTTGGCGTCAGGCTGGTGACCGTCGCCTGCGACTTGCCTCTGCCCAGCGGCGTGCGTGATCTGACTCCACTGGCGGCCGATACCGAAGCCCTGGCCGGGCTCTTCGAACGGCTCGAATTCAAGGGCTGGACGCGTGAGTTGCGTGGCGAAAAGCCGGCGGCCAGCCCGCGCGGACGAGGCGCGGCATCCTCCGGCGGAACAAACGCCGCATCGCCAGCGCCGATTTTTCGGCCGGAAGGCGCAGTCGCCGAAAAAGAGCCTGACCGCAGCGCTTACGAATGTCTGCTGGACGCTGCTCATCTCGACGTCTGGCTGGCACGCCTCGATGCCGCCGACCTGGTATCGCTGGATACCGAGACCACGGGCCTCGACCCGATGCAGGCGCAACTGGTGGGCATTTCCTTCGCCATTGCCGAGGGCGAAGGATTGATAGCCGCCTATCTGCCGCTCGGTCATCTTTACGCAGGCGCACCGGCGCAACTGCCGCTGGCCGCCACGCTGGAAAAACTCCGGCCCTGGCTCGAATCGCCGAGCAAACCCAAGCTCGGGCAGAACCTCAAATACGATCGTCATGTGTTCGCCAATCACGGCATCCGCCTTGCCGGTATTGTTGAAGACACCTTGCTGCAATCCTATGTGCTGGAATCCGACCGGTCGCATGATCTGGGCGCACTGGCGGCGCGTCATTGCGGGCTCAAGACGATCAGTTACGACGCCGTTACCGGCAAGGGTGCCAATCGGATTTCCTTTGCCCAGGTCGCCATTGAGCAGGCTGCCGAATACGCGGCGGAAGATGCAGACATCACCTTGCGCGTGCATCAGACATTGCGGCCACAGCTTTCGGAAGAGACCCAATTGGAAAGCCTTTACCGTGATCTCGAACTGCCGGTGGCCGAGGTATTGTTCAGGATCGAGCGCAATGGCGTATTGATCGATGCCGCCGCGCTGGCGCAGCAAAGCGATGAACTCGGACGCAAGATCATGGTGCTGGAGACGGAGGCGCAGCAACTCGCCGGCCAGCCCTTCAACCTGAATTCTCCGAAACAACTGGCGGAGATCCTGTTCAATCAGCAAGGATTGCCGGTGGTGAAAAAGACACCGAGCGGTGGTCCGTCGACCGACGAGGAAGTGCTGGAAAAGCTGGCCGAAGACTATCCGCTGCCGAAGAAGATTCTCGAGTTCCGCAGCTTCGCCAAACTGAAGAATACCTATACCGACAAGTTGCCAAAGATGATCAACCCGGCCACCGGCCGTGTGCACACCAATTTCGGCCAGGCGACGGCGGTCACCGGCAGGCTGGCCTCGACCGACCCGAATTTGCAGAACATCCCGATTCGCACCGCCGAGGGTCGTCGCATCCGTTCCGCCTTCGTCGCTCCGGCAGCTCACCGTATCGTCAGCGCCGACTATTCGCAGGTCGAACTGCGCATCATGGCCCATCTCTCGGACGATCCACGTTTATTGGAGGCCTTCGAGCAGGGCGAAGACGTGCATCGCGCCACGGCCGCAGAAGTTTTCGGCCTGACGTTGCTCGAAGTCGGCAACGAGCAGCGCCGAGCGGCCAAGGCGATCAATTTCGGCCTGATCTACGGCATGAGCGCTTTCGGTCTGGCTAAACAGATCGGCGTCGATCGCACGGCTGCCGCCGCTTATATGGATCGCTATTTCGCGCGTTATCCGGGCGTTGCCCGTTACATGGAAGAGACCCGCGCCATCGCGCGCGACAAGGGCTATGTCGAAACCGTCTTCGGCCGTCGTTTATGGTTGCCCGAGATCAAGTCGTCGAATGCCGGCCGCCGCCAGGGTGCCGAGCGCGCAGCCATCAACGCACCGATGCAAGGCACCGCCGCCGACCTGATCAAGCGCGCCATGCTGGCCGTGCAGGACTGGCTCGACGCGCAGAAAATGCAGACCCTGCTGGTGCTCCAGGTGCATGACGAACTGGTACTGGAAGTCCCAGTTGCGGAGCTGGAAGCCGTCAAATCCGAACTGCCGAAGCTGATGGCCGGTGTCGCCAAACTCAAAGTGCCGCTGCTGGTCGAGGTCGGTGTAGGAGCCGACTGGGAAGCGGCGCACTGAGCTTTGCTCGCGGCAAGCCCTATCGGATAAAATCGTGGGCTAAATAAAGCTGAAAGCCCTTACGTGAAGAAATTCCTCAAGTACGCGCTGCGCGCGCGCAGCGTCGGCTTTGCCAAGTCCGCGTTGCGGGATGCTCCAACCGGCGTCGTTGTCGATGTGGACTACTGCGACAAGCCTGTGCATTACCGCGAGGGCAGCAGCGACGCCTTGGTGATTTACGAGATTTTGCTCAAGGGGCAGCGTGCCGAATATTGGCATAAGCAGCTACCCAAGCCCGAGAACGTCAAAGTGGTGCTCGATATCGGTGCAAATATCGGCGCAGCAACCGTGTTTTTCAGCGAGGCGTATCCGACCGCACAAATACACGCCTTCGAACCGATTCCGGACAACCTCGAATTGCTGAAGAAGAACGCCGCGTCTCGCGGTCGGCCGGGCAGCATTCAATGCCATCATCTTGCTCTGTCGGATCACGACGGCGAACTGAAGATGATCCATTCGCCCGGCGCAAACAATCATGGCGGATGGTCTTTCTATCAACGCGGAGCGAGCGGCAACGAGGAAAAGATTTCAGTGCCGGTGCGCAAGAGTGGGGACTTTGTCCGCGAATTGGGCCTCGATCGTATTGACGTCATCAAGATTGACACCGAAGGCGCCGAGAAGGAAATACTTCACGGTCTTACTCCAGAACAACTGGCCACAGTTCAGTACATCGTGGGGGAACTTCACGGCGAACGCGACTTTGAACTGCTGGACTGGCTGGAGCAGCGCGGCTTCGACATCGAATGCAAAAAAAGCTTTGGTAAGCCTTGCTTCATCTTCAAGGCGCTTCGCGCCTAACTCATGTATTGGTACAAGACTACTGGATCGCATATTTTCCGTATTCTCTGTCCGGGCCTGCCTACGCAAATGAGTTGGTTGAGCGCTGGGAGAGGATGAAATTGGCCTCTATTGGGGCTCGGCGCTGAGTATCTGGCGCTCGCACCACCATGTATACTCCCCTTGGTTTCGAAGATGAAGGACTTGGAGCCTGGGGCACGTTCTCGGAGCAGTTTCCGTTGTCTCAATGAGGCAACTTCAAAGGAGCGTTTTTGCACACTTCAACTTCGCAGGATGCACTCAGCATGAGTTTTTCATGGAAATTGTTCAGCCGCACACTTCGCCTGCCACTTCATCGTCGACGCGCACTAAAACGCTTGGCGGAGTTTCACTCGCGCTCTCGGACGCTTGAAGAGATCGTTTGGTGGGCGTTGAATTTCGGTGGCAAGGGTTTCATGGCCGTTTCGTCGATGCAGATTCCGTTTGAGATTACGCAACTGGCAAAAGTTGTGTACGACCTTAAGCCAAAAATCAGTCTCGAAATAGGCACCGCTCATGGTGGTACCTGTTTTATCTGGTCTCAGCTCACCAGCGAGGAAGTTATAGCCTGCGATATCAATGATATGTCGCACCAGAAAAGTCTCTATGAAAAATTTCCGCCGGCTAGTTCAGCGTGCAAGGTAAGGCTCTATTCTGGAGACTCGCATGAACCAGGCTTCAATTCCGGAATCCAGCGCGCGTTGAATGGAAGGCAGGTTGATTTTCTCTTCATCGATGGCGACCATACGGTAGAGGGTGTAACCGCAGACTATGAGGAATACCGCGAATTTGTGCGGCCGGGTGGCGTAATCGCTTTCCACGACATAGTGGATCGTCAGTCCATAGCCAGCAATCAGGTTGGGCAGTTCTGGCAGCGCCTGAAGAAAGTTGCGGATGTGGAAGAGTTTGTTGAGAATCAATTCCAAACGGGCTATGGCATAGGTATTCTACGGGTGCCATCAGACGGCGCACCAACGACTCTGTAGCCACCAGAATTGCTATGATCAGAACTCAAGTATTGGATACTCCGGAGATGGATAAAACGATTTCTGGATTGGCCATCAGGCCATCGCCAACAACCGGAATTTTTCATTCCCACAGCTAAAAGATCCAGTGCATAGCAGCCGCGAACTCTACCTTCGACTATTGGGTCATGTGCGCCCGCACTGGAAAGGCTTTGTCCTTACTTTGATCGCCACGGCACTTGCTGCCGCCACCGAACCCCTGTTCCCGGCACTGATGAAGCCGCTGCTGGACAATGGCTTCGGTAAAGGAGGTAATGAATGGCTGGCTTGGTTGCCGCTGGCCATCATTGGCATTTTTGCCTTGCGCGGTGTTGCCGGTTTTCTCGCCGGTTACGGGATGTCCTGGGTTTCAGTTCGAGTCATTACAGATTTGCGCCAGTTGATGTTCGAGCGACTGATGCGCCTGCCAACCAGCTACTTCGACGCCCATGCCTCCTCGGTACCGGCGACGCGTATCGCCTACGACGTGAATGGTGTTTCCGCCGCAGCGACATCAACGCTGACAGTGCTGATTCGCGACAGTCTGTCGGTGATGGGGCTGGTGGGCTGGCTGCTGTACCTCAATTGGAAGCTGACCTTGATCAGTTTGGCCGTGATCCCGCTGATCGGTTTCATCATTCGCGCCTTTTCCGCGCGCTTGCGGCGTCTGTCCCTGTCGGCGCAGGAAGGTATGGCGCAGATGAACGGCGTACTGCACGAATCGGTGCGCGGCCAAAAGGTAGTCAAGATATTCGGTGGCGAGGCGCATGCCACATCCCGCTTTTCAAAAGTGAATAACGCCCTGCGCGGCTACGGTATGCGCCAGGCCATTGCCGCCGCCGCGATCGCGCCGATCACCCAGATCTTCGCTTCGGTGGGATTAGCGATCGTGGTCTATGTCGCCTTGCAGCAGTCCGCCAGCAACGAAACCACGGTCGGCAGCTTTGTTTCTTTCATCACGGCGATGTTGTTGTTGTTGGCGCCGCTCAAGCATCTGGCCGACATCAATGCGCCGCTGCAACGAGGGCTAGCCGCCGCTGAAAGTGTGTTCCGCATGCTCGACGAAACCCCCGAAGTCGACACCGGTACCGTTGATCTTGGCCGTGCGCGCGGTGAGATCGAATTTTCCGCCGTCAGCCTGCGCTATCCCGGTGCCGAGCGTGACGCGCTGGCCGCGATCGACCTGCAGATTCGTCCCGGCGAAACCCTGGCGCTGGTCGGGCCTTCTGGCGGCGGCAAGACTTCCTTCGTCAATCTGGTGCCGCGTTTCTATCATCCGAGCGGAGGCCAGATCCGCATTGACGGCCACGACATCGAAGCCCTGACGCTGAACTCCTTGCGCGCCAACATCGCCCATGTTGGTCAGGATGTTTTTCTGTTCGACGATACCGTGTCAGCCAACATTGCCTACGGCGACAAGCGCGGCGCCAGTCGCGACGAAATAGAAGCCGCAGCGCGCGCGGCACATGCGTCGGAGTTCATCGCCGCCATGCCGCAGGGATTCGATACCGTGATCGGGGAGAACGGTGCGCGTCTTTCCGGTGGCCAGCGCCAGCGCATTGCGATCGCCCGCGCCATTCTCAAGGACGCGCCGATCCTGATTCTCGACGAGGCCACCTCGGCGCTCGACAGTGAATCCGAGCGTGCCGTCCAGGCCGCACTGGAAACCCTGATGCAAGGCCGCACTACGTTGGTCATTGCCCATCGCCTATCGACCGTGGAGCGTGCCGATCGTATCGTCGTGCTGTCTCAGGGACGCATTGCCGAGATCGGCAATCACGCCGAACTGCTGGCGGCCGGCGGCCTGTATGCCAGCCTCTACCGATTGCAGTTCGCAGAAGCCGCGTGAGGATTCTTCACAGCGAAGCCTCCTGTGGCTGGGGCGGCCAGGAAATCCGTATTCTCGAAGAGGCCAGTGGCCTGATCGCGCGCGGCCATAAGGTCAGCGTGGCCTGCCCGGCACATGCCCGAATGGCGGACGAGGCGGCGCGCTTCGGCGTGCCGGTCGCGGCGCTGCCCATTGAGTTCAAGACCATTGCCGGCTTTACCGCGGTACGCAAGCATCTTGAGGGTCATGCGTTCGATGTAGTGAACACCCACAGCTCAGCCGACTCGTGGCTGGTTGGCCTGGCCTGCGCCACGCTGGCCAATCCGCCGGCTATCGTGCGCACCCGGCACATCTCGGCGCCGGTGTCCGGCAACGCCTTCAATCGCTGGCTCTATCGCCGCGCCAGGGGCGTGGTCACCACCGGAGAGAGCCTGCGCCGGCACCTGCTGGATGTTCTCGACCTCGAACCGACGCGCGTCACCTCGGTGCCGACCGGCATCGACGTCGATCGCTTCGCACCGGCCGATAAGCTCACCGCCAAACGTGCGCTTGGGCTCGATCCGCATAAACAACACATCGGTATCGTCGCCACCTTGCGCAGCTGGAAGGGCCACGTCTTTCTGCTCGACGCCTTCGCGCGGTTGAACCGCCCGGACCTGCGGTTGCTGATCGTTGGCGACGGACCTCAGCTTGGGGCGATCAAAGAACAAGTACGAGTGCTCAACATTACCTCGAGCGTTATTCTGACTGGACAGCGTGCGGATCCTGAGCGTTGGATGCAAGCTATGGATGTGTTCTGCCTGCCCTCCTATGCCAACGAGGGTGTGCCGCAAGCCATCCTGCAGGCTATGCTCTGCGCCTTGCCTATCGTCACGACGCCTGTTGGCGCGATACTTGAGGCAGTAGGCGATGGGAAGACCGCGCAGGTAGTTCCATCGAAAGATGCTGCTGCGCTTGCCAGCGCAATCGGCCAACTTCTCGACGACAAGGTGCTCGCCGAACGCCTCGGAGAAGCAGCGCGCCGTGTCGCCAGCGCCGACTTTTCGAGGGACTCTATGCTCGACAGAATGGAAGTGGTTTTTCGGGGAGCGACTGGCTCGTGACTGACTCGGCAGATAAGACCATACGCCTTAATCTAGGCTGCGGAAACAAACTTGTTGATGGCTACGTCGGCGTCGACCGCTATCCATGCGCCGCCGCTAAGGTTCTCTGCGACTTAAATCGCCCTCTCCCTTTCCGTGATAACACGGTTGACGCGTTCCTTCTCGACAATGTTGTTGAGCATGTGGCAGACATTCCCGCTCTGATGATGGAGATCGCACGCTCAGGCAGGCGTGGGGCCATCGTAACAATTGTTACTCCGCACTTTACTTCGCTATCTTCCTGGAAGGACCCGACGCACGTGCATCACCTGTCTTTCTTTTCCTTTGATCATTTCGAAAAGACATCGGTCAGCCACTATGTTGGCAGCGGTTTGCGGGTTGCTTCCCGACGCTTGTCCTTTGGTGGTGGATTGCTCGGCCTTATTGGCCGGATGTTATTTGCGCTAAGTTCAGAAGCATACGAAAAAAAGTACTGCTTCATGTTCCGCGCCAGCACGCTCTATTTTGAGCTTGAAGTTCTTCGAGACTAAGAATTAGACGCATGTCTACTCGTCTGCTGGTGCGCCTCCATGTCCTGATCGCGGCACTCTGGAACCGGCTGCTTACCGTTGGTCGGCGTCACTGGCCCGAAGCCGTAAGGCGTATTCTGGTCGTCCATCATCCTCAAATGATCGGCGACTTGTTGCTTCTCACGCCGCTCATTGCAAAGCTGCGTGCATGCTACCCTTCAGCAGAGATAATTCTTACCACGTCGGTGGCCACAGCCGCATTGTACGAACGACGACCATTTGGTGTGCGAGCCATACCGTATGTACCGCGACAGCATGGATCTCTTCGCCACCTGCTCAGCCTAAGTGGATTTGATCTGGCCGTAGTGCCGGGCGACAACCGCTACGGATGGTTAGCCCTGGCTCTTGACGCGCGCTGGATAGTGGGCTTCGATGGCGACAAGCCCGCCCACAAGAACTGGGCTTTCGATGCTCTGTCGCCCTATCCAGAGATACCGGGGACATGGGGCGAATTGGCGGCTGCGCTGATTCCCGGCCCACCACCCAGGCCATACAATCGCAGCGACTGGCCTGCACCCTGCTTCAAGTCGTTCGCTAGCCCGCCAAGGCCGTACTGTGTATTGCATGTAGGTGCCAGCACGCCACTCAAATTATGGCCAGCCGAGCGCTGGAAACACCTGGCTGATTGGCTGAATCAGCGTGGAATGAATGTGATCTGGAGCGGAGGTCCTGGCGAAGAGACGCTTGTCGCCCAAATTGATCCACAGCGGCACTATGACAGCATTGCCGGCAGTTTGGATTTGGCGCAGCTCTGGAGTCTGATTCAGGAAGCCGCTTTGCTAGTTTGCCCGGATACCAGTGCTGCCCACCTCGGGCGTCTAACCGGTACGCCAACGGTAGCTTTGTTTGGCCCCGGCTCACCGACCATTTGCGGCGCAGGCGACTACTGGCGCGAGAGTCCTTTCCGGGCAGTTACTGATGCTGGCTTCCCCTGTAGAGACCGCCATACTTTGTTTGGTCGACACATTCAATGGCTACGCCGCTGTGGCCGACCGCTTGATCAGTGCAAGACCCCCGGAGCATGTATGGCGGCAATCTCACTTGGCTCAGTGCAAAACGCCGTCGACGATTTATTGGGGCCGCCCCTTGCCGACTCGCCGGGTATCGATAATGCGAGACCTGTCTACAACAAGTGATCGCAAGGCTAAACTGTCCCCGCTCTAGTGCAGCCTGCCAATTGGCGCGGTGCAGGGTATTTGCGCGAACGGTGTTGCCTCGAACATTCAGAATAGTCGCTCAACGGTAAACGGTTTAAGGAAATCCGATGAATATCAGAAGTAAATGGCGGCGTCTGAGGCTGTATTACAAGAGCTGGCCCTATTTCAAGAAAATGCTCGTGCACCCCGTCAAAGCACTTTTGCTTCCCTGGACATCCAGCGGCAACTTCAAGACAATCAACGGAATTGAATTCAGCGTACCAGGAGACTGCTGGTACGTTCTACCCAACTTTCTTCGTCTAGCTGCAATCGGTGCAGATCCGTCCATTGCTGACGGTGTAAAGCGAATCAAGATTTCCGGCATTACTCTGGACTCTCCCTTGGATAGCAGGGAAGAAGGATCGTTCTGCCGAGAAATTTTCGCGGAAGACGTGTACCGAATCCGGGACTCAAATCTAACGGGTAAGATCGTGGTCGATATCGGCGCTTACATAGGGGACTCTGCGGCGGCATTTGCTCTCAAGGGTGCTGAAGTCTTCGCTCTGGAGCCTTCCAGCAGGTTTTTCGGCTTCCTGAAAACTAATATCGCTGCCAACAACTTCAATGGCCTCATTCACCCTTTTCCGGTCGGCCTCTCCAATAAAACTGAAAGCGTTATATTGGGACGTGGAGACTCCGAGGATGACCGGCTGGAGTTGGTCGACGGATTGGATTTCGTGTTGCGCGAATTACCGACCAACATCGAATATCTGAAGCTCGACTGCGAGGGGTGTGAGTACTATTTGCTAAATGATGACCGATTTCTGGCACATCTAAGGCCCGCGCGCATTACCATGGAATTCCATCACGGATTGCAAAATCTGCCGGAAATACTTGAGAAAGAGGGCTACCGAATCGAGGTCATCGATGGTGAAAAGCAGTCTGGCTATTTGTACGCAGAACGAGCTGGCGCCTGATCGGATTCCAACATGAAGCGTTGGTTTCGTTTTCTGTTTTTCGTGCTTAGGACCCATTGGTATCAAAAGTCAGCGATATCGCTCGGCGCGCGCGTTAAGTTCCCGGGTTTTCTTCGTGTAGGCAAGGCTTGCCGAATCCAGTCAGGTTGCATTATTGACGCGCCGGGACCACACGAACTTTTTCTCGGGGACCTAGTAAGGATGAATCGTGGTGTTTATCTCGGCGCATTTGCGCCCTTGCGAATTGGTGACCGCACCGACATTAATCGCAACGCGTCGATCGATGCGCGGGGCGCCGTCAGCATAGGACAGGACGTCATGATTGGACCCTATGCTCAGATCATAGCCTATCAGCACGTGTTTTCGGACCCTGCTCGCCCGATGAACACCCAGGGGCTGAAATCAGGGCCAATTACCATCGGAGATGACGTCTGGATCGGCGCCGGAGCGATAATTCTCGCCGACGTGGCCATTGGTTGCGGTTCCGTAGTCGGGGCGGGCGCCGTCGTGACCCGTTCCTGCCCCCCTTACTCGATTCTTGCCGGCGCTCCGGCGCGGATCGTCGGCACACGCGATGGGCGTGCGGCGCCGACGGAGAATGTCTAGTGCCGGTGGAAATGCGCAAAGTCGTCACCCATGATGATGCCAAGACCTTCATTCCACTGGCGGAGCACTTTCGCGCCATGGGCTATGAGGTCAGGCGGGAAGCATCGGTTGCGGGATCGATCAACCCGGACCAAGTCCTCGTCCACTTTTCCTGTTTCTACGCAACCCTGCGCCATCCGCTACGCGCCTTCCTGCGCTTTCGGGCCATGCGCCGGCAGGGAATTCCGGTCATCACGTGGAATCGCGACGCACCTCACTACCTGAACCATCGGCCTTGGCGGCTAGCGCTACTGGAGAAGCTTAGGCTCTTCGACCTGTACGCCACGCACAGCATCATCGATGGCCGCCGTTTCGGCGCCGAGCAGTTCTATCTTGGCAATGCCGCCAGCAACCGGTATTTCTTGGTCGATGCCGCGAATGCGATGCGCAGGCTCAGAAGAAGCGACGGCTACGCCTTCGACGTTTCGTTTTTTGGTGCGATGAGCGGCGCGCGATTCAAGGAAATGCGTGCCCGTGAAACATTTTTTTCCGAATTGGGCCGACGGCTGGTTGCGCGCGGTATCCGATTTATTTTCCGCGAAGCCGAGGGAATGAGCTATGAGCAGCAGATCGAACTCATACAGTCCAGTCGCATCAATCTCAACTTTGGCGCCGCCTGCGACTACGGAGCGCCGCTCGCGTCCGGAATGCCGGAGCGCTGCTATGGCATTCCGGCCTGCGGCGGCTTCCTGCTATGCGACAAGCGCACGCATGCCCGCGACGACTTCACACCGGGCGAAAACTGGGCCGAGTTCGAGGGCTTGGACGATTGTGTAGCGAAGATAGAGTTCTGGCTGGAAAACTATTCCGCCGCACGCGACCTCGCCGAACGGTGCCACGCCCATGTTATGGCGCATCATACCTATGCGCTGCGCGCCCAACTGCTGCGTGACAGGCTGTTGGCCTGGCACGCGAGCAGGCAGGAGCCACGTCGATGATCTGGTTCTGGCAATCGTGGCTTGCAGCCATGGTTTTCGTGTTTCCTATTCCGCACACCATCGCATTGCGCAATCTGTTGTTGTTTATTGGAATCATTGTGCTTGTTTGGAACCACCGTCATGCTTTTCCCAAAGTTGTTCCATGGCTGAAGCCCGCCGCTTGGTGGCTTGTGGCGCTGACGGCATGGATCGTGTTCCATTCCGTTGCCGTAGCGTCAGCGCCGACTTTCGCGCTCGATCAGTTTCGCGCCAATTGGCTTAATCCGCTACTGATCGGAGCGGTTGGCGCCTGGGCCGCGACGCAACTTCCGCGCGGACGCGCCGCGCAGGCGGTCGTCGTAGCGCTGGCGGCGCATATGATCTGGCTGCTGGGCTGGCAGTTCCATTTGTGGCTGGGCCAAAGTGGCTGGCCATTCAAGGCGACGCCCTTCGGTGCCTATGATTATCAAGGCACCCTCAATTGCTTCCTGCTGACTCTGGTTGCCGCCGACCGGGTCGCCTGGGTCCTGGAAAAATACTCGCCGCTGGCGCTCGGCCGCATTGCGGGCTCGCTCGTCCTGCTGTTGTCGCTGGCGTCCGACCTAGCGCTACAGTCGCGCAACAGCACTGCGATTTCGGTGGCGACGTTGCTTGCGGCTGGCATAGTTCTGCTTGCCGCGCACAAGCAGTACTGGCGCAATGCGGTAGTTGTCATTGGCATCGTTGCGATGCTTGCCGCCGGGTCGCTCAGTTTCGACAAACGTTGGGCGGGGCTACGCGAAGGAGCGGTCGTCGGCTGGACCTCGACCAGCCTGTACTGGATGACCAGCGATGCCAGCCTGCGTCCGGTAACGTCTTCCGGCGCACCCCTGGAGGAATCGGTCTATTCCCGTGCCGCCTGGTTGCACCAGGCCATCGATCTGATCGCCGAGCATCCGCTGGGGCTTGGCTTCGGGCATGACGCCTTCGGTCGCGGGGTGGCCCTAAAGTACGGCCATCCCGGTTTGGGCAGCAGCCACAGCGGCTGGGCCGATTTTGCGCTTGGGACGGGGCTGGTGGGACTGGCATTACTGTTGGCAACAACCGGCGCCGCGTTGCGCTGCGGATGGCGGCGTTTTCGCGACGAGCGGGACGGGACGGCCTTGCTGCTCGCCTTTCTGGTCGGCGGCTACGTGCTGCGCTGCTTGCTCGACGGCCACTTGTCCGGCTGGCGGCTGGGCTTGTTCGCCTTTCTCTGCGGCGTGCTGATCGCGGCGATGAAACCTACCGAGAAGCCTGCATGAAGCTGGTTCAGATCAATCTCCAGCCGCACTTCGGCGGCGGCGAGGTGTACACCGCCTTCCTCTGCCGCGCCTTGTCGCAACTGGGTGTGGCGACGCGGCTGCTGGTGCATCCGCGCGCAGAATTCTGGGATCGTCTTGGGCTGCCGGCCGACACCGAACGCATTGCCGTCGATAATCCCGCCGGCCTGTCCGCATATCCGCCACCCGGGTCGCTGTGGCTGCTGTCGCACGGGCCGCTGCCCGCTGCCCTGCGCGCCGCCGCGCCGGGACGCTGGCGCACGGCGATTGCCCACATGCCGGTGCAAGGCCGCCCCCCCGCTGCTTTTGCCGACCATGACCGAATCTACCCCGTATCCGGCTGGGTGCGCGACGGCCTGCTGGCAGCAGGTCTGCCGGCCTGGAATCAGCCGCTTTACGGTGTCGCCGCTCCCGGTGCACGCGGCGATGAAGGTGAGATCAGGCGCCGCAGTTGCTACGACTGGGATCGGCGCAAGGGGCGCGACCGTTTGCTGGGCTGGGTCGAACCGTTGACTGAGGCGCTGCGCAAGCATCCGACTTTTGTCCGCCGCGAAGGCCTCACACTTGGTGTCGTCTCGCGCCTGACGCCGATTAAACAGTTTCCGCTGCTGTTCGCGCATCTCGCGCCGGAGCTCAAGCGTCGCCCGCAAGTGAATCTGGAAATTTTCGGCAGCGGCGGCTACGCGTCGGTGCGCGATCTTGATCGCGCGCTGGCTATTCTGCCGCGCGGACAGGTGAGGTTCTGGGGTCA
>JAIPCF010000072.1 GCA_021738385.1 Sulfuritalea sp.
GTACTCGTCGCGAGGTGCCGTCAATGTCCACCAGTGGATTGAAATGCCCGGCACCTGCAGCCGCCTTCTGGAACTCAGGCAGATTGCCACCAAAGCTGACCCACTGTGTAAATCCAATCTGGCGACCACTGAATGTGCCTGCCGGAAAAACCGGTTCAGGAGCCGCACCGGAACTTACGCCGCCTTCCTTGCTGGAAAAATAGTAGCCGAGAATGACCGACCTATTCTTCAGTGCCGCGGCGAAGCGAGCATCGTGATCAAGTTGCGGACGCAAGTCGCGCAACGCCGACGCAAACGCCGAATCATTCTTGAGAGCTCCTTTCGCCAGGGACTCGAGCGATTTGAGTCCGGAGCTCTCATCGGGCTCGGCAAACACCACGTCAAATCCAACCAACTTGACGCCGTACTTGTCGAACAATTTATCCATCAGAGTCGCCAACTTATCGCGCCCCCAAGGCCAACGTCCCTGCTCGGCAAGTGACTTTTCGTCAATATCCAGAATCACCACTCTCTGGTCCACGCCTTGCGGCATGGTCAAGCGCACCTTTGCATCGTAGATCAGTGCGTCCATGTGATTGATGAACGGTATCTGATAGATGCGGGCCGAATGGCCGAGCAGGACAAGAAGAATCAGAAGTCCGAGTACATAGCGTGGCAGATACTGCTTCAAGTGTTCTCCTGGGGTGCCGGTGTCTGAGTTCAGTTCTTCAGGAAAAATTCCATTTTGACCCCGGCCAGCTCAATCACGTCATGATCAGCAAGCTGATGTGCCTGGGTATCGAGCGCTTTGCCGTTTACCACCGGAAAATTGGCGCCTTCAACATGGGTAATGAAATAGCCATGCGGGCGGCGCGCAATAACCGCTACCTGAACTCCAGGTTTGCCGAGCGTTGTCAGGGTTTTGGTCAGTTCCATCTCCTTGCCGGCATTGCCCCCGGATAGTATCTGGATTGCGCCCAGCGGCAACGCTGGCGCTGCCGCCTGCGGAGTTGCCGCAGGCTGCGGCGCCATGCCGGGAGAAGTTGCCATATGGGCCGGAGTAGCCTGGGACCCGGGTTCCGTAGCTGCAGGCATCGGAGCAGCCGCCGGAGTTTCAGGCGGCGCGGCTGGTACTGGTCCAGAAGCAGGTTGATGTTGGTTCGCACCAGGACGCAGAATCATGGTTCTTTCAAAATCCGCGCTTGAGGTCTGCTGCGGAATCTCGCTCACGTATTTCAGGCGATATTTACCCAGTTCGATGGTGTCGCCATTCTTTAGAAAGTGCTTCTTGACAGACTGGCCGTTAACGAAAGTTCCGTTGGTACTGCCCAGATCTTCAAGAAAAGAATCATTGAGAATGGTGATTACTACAGCATGTTCACCAGAGATCGCCAGATTATCGATCTGAATATCGTTGTGTGGCTTGCGACCAATAGTAGTTCGCTCCTTGCTCAGTGGTATTTCCTTGAGCATTGTGGTTTCCATGCTGAGTATGAGCTTAGCCATTATTTTCGTCCTTCGAGTTCACAGAGCGCTGCATTACTTGAACAAAGCCAGAAGACGGGACCACCAGCCGCGAGCAGCCGGAAACTCCTCCTTCACTTTGACCAGAATTACCGAAACATTGTCGCGGCCACCGTTGTCATTGGCCATCTGAATCAACTGCGTTGCACACAACTCCAGATTGGCCGACAGCGCACCAAGAGTCATGGCAATCTCATCGTCTTCAACCATATCGTTGAGGCCATCGGAGCAAAACAGGTAGACGTCCCCCGGGAATACTTCGTGATTATGGATTTCCGCCGCTACCTCTGGATCGATACCGACGGCACGAGTCACCAGATTCTTGTTTTGCGAATGACGCGCCTGCTCAATAGTGATTAGGCCACTGTCAATCTGCTCCTGCAACAATGAGTGGTCACGGGTTATTTGCTGAAAATCCTCACCGCGTAGCCTGTATAGCCGGGAGTCGCCTATGTGACCGACCGTCACTTTGTTGTCGTGAAAAACACCGACTACAAGTGTGGTACCCATTCCAGAATACTGTGGCTGGCTCTGCGCGGCCTGATAGATGGAGCCATTGACTCGCGCCATTTCAGTCTCAAGCACAACTTCAGCCCAAAACTTGCCTGATGTCTCTTTGTTACTCGGTTCACGCTGTAGAAATGACTTCTCGAGCTCCTCACCGAGTAAGGCCGTTGCCATGCCGCTGGCCACTTCGCCCGCATTGTAACCACCCATGCCATCGGCAAGAACGGCGAACCCGCTCACGGGATTGGCCATGACGGCGTCTTCATTATTGGTCCGCACCATACCCGGCTCACTGCGGGTAACAACTTCCAGAACAGCACTCATATCCATGGTCAGATCCTTAAATGCTGATATCGACGCCGGAATCGCCGGCAGCGGGAGCATTGCCCATTTTCATACAGGCCCGAACATCTTCTGCAAACTCCGCACCGGTCTGGTAGCGTACTTCGGGATCCTTGGTCAGGGCTCTATCGATAATCGCCAGCAGGCAATCGGGCAACCCTGGCTTAAAGCTGCGGATGTCCGGATGCGGTTCATTGGCGATACGGAACATCAGTTGCGCCATTGAATCGCCCTCGAAGGGCAATTTGCCACATGACATCTGGTACAGCATAACGCCCAGCGAGAACAGGTCTGATCTACCGTCGATCTTTTTGCCGGCCAACTGCTCGGGTGACATGAAGCTCGGCGTACCCAACACCATACCAG
The DNA here is from genome assembly GCA_021738385.1 of Sulfuritalea sp. Classification (GTDB taxonomy): domain Bacteria; phylum Pseudomonadota; class Gammaproteobacteria; order Burkholderiales; family Rhodocyclaceae; genus Sulfuritalea. The sequence continues at coordinate 2,719 of JAIPCF010000072.1, forward strand.
TCTTGGTTTTGGACGAGTCGGTGATGCGCGCGATACCGAAGTCTGTCACCTTGACCTGGTCGGATTCGGGTTCGTACATTATGTTCGCCGGTTTGATGTCGCGATGCACGACGTTGAACTGGTGTGCGTAGTTGAGTGCGTCGGCAACGCGCGCCACGATACTCATAACTTTTGGCAAGGGCAGTAGATTGTCCGGCTTGGCGCAAAACACCAGATCCTTGCCCTTGAGAAACTCCATGGCGATGTAGGCCAAATCGTGCTCTTCGCCAGCGTCGAACATGGTGACGATGTTGGGGTGGTTGAGCCGTCCTGCGGTTTCGGCCTCCCTGAAGAAGCGCTCCTTGACTTCAACCAGTTCGTCGGCTTCAAACTCCTGAGATAGCGCCATGGTCTTGATGGCGACAATGCGGTTGATCTTGGGATCGCGGCCCAGATAGACCACGCCCATCGCTCCCTTGCCCAGCTCCTTCTCGATCTCATAGCGACCGAGCATGGCTTTCTCGATATTACCTGCGGTATCAATCAAGCTCGCGTTACTGCGTCCGCCACTACCGCCACCAAGGATGATGGTTTCTGAAAGCTGCTTGGCGCGATTGACGCGAGATTCGATATCACGGAACTTCGGGTTGAAATCGAATATGTAGCGGAAGGCTGCCTCGGCTTTGTTGAACTGACGCTTGCGTTCAAAATCCAGCGCAAGGTTGTACATGTTCTCCATCAACGCATCATCTCTTGGGCATTTGCGGAATTTGTCGAATGCCATGTCGAGTTGGCCCTGACCCTGGAAGGCTAGGCCCAGCATTCGGTTCGACTCGGCCGAATCGGCATCCGATTTTTCCTTGCCGCGTTCGGTAACGACAAATCGTTTGACGGTCAGCAGCAAGTGCCCCACCAGCAACAACGTTGCCGGCACCATCAATTGCAGCCACATCAACTGTGTTGTCATCAAAGCGAAATGGGTTGCCACCAGCGTCAGCAGCAGGGCCATGGTAATTCCGGCCGCCATGCCAGCCTTGATCCTTGGCAACAAACCGATCAGATACGCTGCTATAAGCAGGAACACTCCGCGCTCAACCCAGATGCCCCACGTCGGCGCCACGAAGAAGTGCTCCGAAAGCAGGCTCGATACTACGTGTGCCTGCATCAGAACTGCTGGCATTGAAGGACTGATCGGGGTGACAAACACGCTCCCGATCGACGATGACGTCGGCCCGATCAGGACAATCTTGTCGCGATACTTCTCGAAAGGGATCTTTCCGCTCTTGACGTCGAAGAAGGAATCAACCTGAAATGCCGGTTGACCGCCTTCGCGATCCTTGTAGAAGAAAGTCAGCATTTTTGTGTCGACGTCAGTGCCAATCTTTAGCGTACCCAACCTGACCGATTGCCCCGCTGCCACCCGAATATCTGCCGCTGTCAAATTGTGGCTGCGAGCGGCCACCAGCAAAGACAAAGACGGATATGCCTTGTCGAAATGGGAAAGCACCAGAGGCTCGGTGCGAATTGCGCCATCGACATCCGGTGTGACGTTCAGGTGCCCGATGGTTTTTACAACCTTGCCCAGTGGCTCAACCACGCCGGCATCAACACCAAGAGTCGGATAGGGCGGGGCTTCATCAGCACCGGACAGCTTAACCGCATTGGCTTTGATGAAATCCGGTAGCTCAGCGTCCGGCCGTCCGCGCGGCTCACCCAGCACGAACAACATGGGTAGCGCGACATTGCCAGCTTTGGCGAAGGCATCCGCCAGCCTGCGATCGGTATTCAGCTTCTGGTCGGCCTCCAGCAGAATAGATTTGATTTCCTGGCACGGTGGTAAAACAACAACTTCCTCGACAACAGGGACTTTGACCATACCTTTGCCTCGTGGCGCGGCCTTGCCAACTGTCGGGGGCGGGGGTGCCGGTACGGGTTCTACCGATGCGACAGTCGCCACTGCCGGAATTGCGGCGTCACCTGCGGAGGACAAATTTATGCCACAGACTTCAATCATCTTGTTGATGTAGGCAAGACCTTGATCGAGCTGCGGCTCTGAGTAGAAGACGGTGGTCGCGATTACCTTGGCTTTGGCGGCAGCGAGTTTATCCACCATGTCAGCCATGATCTCTCGCGACCATGGCCAGCGTCCAATGTTGTCCAGACTGGGTTTGTCGATCGCAATGACGGCAATCTTGTCCGAGGGGGTCCGGGTCGTCATTGAGACGCCCATGTCATAGGCCTTGCGTTCCAGGCCTTGTAGCAGTTCGCCGTTGCCAAAAACCAGCACAAGCATGCTGACAACCAAACCGAAAAACCAATCGCTCTTCCAGAAGCCTGCTTTCTTCATCGATCGCTTCCCTGTGTGAGAGCCCGAATCAAATCAGGACAATAAGCCCGATTTTTACAGTCCTGCATCAACTCCGTCAATCATTTTCATGGCATTTGCCTGTCAGTGACGCAACGATAGCCGAATTCTATGCGGAAAAAGCCGTATCGGCTCCCACAATGCGTTCATTAACCGTAAAACATCTTATCTGGCAACACGCAATCTTCAGCGCGAAAACTGCTTCAATTCACTTTCACCGTGTTACCAGCGCCGACTTTTTACTACGTAGCAGGCCGCCAATACGCGTCGACAACACGCTGAAGCAGCACTGAGCGGTCTGTTAAAAAAATGCCGCCCGGAGATTCCCGAGCGGCATTTTTGCTAATTTGGCGCCGTGTTGCCAGCGCCGACTTTTCTACTACAGCAAAGCCTTGAGTAATTTGGCCATTTCTGACGGGTTACGTGTCACCGTAAAACCGCACTCCTCCATGATGGCCAGTTTGGCGTCCGCCGTATCCGCGCCGCCAGAAATCAATGCACCTGCATGACCCATGCGCTTGCCAGCCGGTGCCGTAACCCCTGCGATGAAACCAACGATCGGCTTCTTCATGTTGGCCTTGCACCACATCGCAGCTTCGGCCTCATCAGGCCCCCCGATTTCGCCGATCATGATTACCGCATCGGTATCCGGATCGTCGTTGAAGGCGCGCATGATGTCGATGTGTTTGAGGCCGTTGATCGGGTCGCCACCGATACCGACAGCAGAGGACTGACCCAAGCCGATTTCGGTGAGTTGCGCCACCGCTTCATAGGTCAGCGTGCCAGAACGAGACACCACGCCGATACGACCCTTCTTGTGAATGTGGCCGGGCATGATGCCGATCTTGATTTCATCCGGGGTAATCAGACCAGGGCAATTGGGGCCGAGCAACAACGTTTTCTTTCCGCCGGCGAGCTCCTTGGCTTTCATCTTGTTGCGCACGACCAGCATGTCGCGAACCGGGATGCCTTCGGTAATACAAATCGCCAGATCGAGATCGGCTTCGCAGGCTTCCCAAATTGCGGCGGCGGCTCCGGCCGGCGGCACGTAGATCACTGAAACGGTCGCACCGGTTTGCTTCTTGGCTTCCTGAACTGAACCGAATATCGGAATACCAAGAACGCTCTCACCGGCTTTCTTTGGATTCACGCCGGCGACGAAGCAGTTCTTGCCATTAGCGTATTCCTGACACTTTTCAGTGTGAAACTGGCCGGTTTTGCCCGTGATGCCCTGGGTGATGACTTTGGTGTCTTTGTTGATCAGAATCGACATAATTTTTCCTTACTTTACTGCGGCGACGATCTTGCTCGCAGCGTCGGCCATGGTGTCGGCGGAAATGATCGGCAGGCCGGAATCCTTGAGGATCTGCTTGCCGAGGTCTTCGTTGGTGCCCTTCATGCGCACCACCAACGGCACGCTAAGGTGTGTTTCCTTGGCCGCGGCAACGACGCCTTCGGCAATCGTGTCGCATTTCATGATGCCGCCAAAAATATTGACCAGGATGCCCTTGACCTTGGGGTTCTTCAGCATGATCTTGAAGGCTTCGGTGACTTTCTCGGTAGTGGCACCGCCGCCAACGTCGAGGAAATTGGCGGGTTCTGCGCCAAACAGCTTGATGGTATCCATGGTGGCCATCGCCAGACCCGCACCATTCACCAGGCAACCGATATTGCCATCGAGCGATATGTAGGCCAGATCGAATTTCGACGCTTCGACTTCATCGGCGTCTTCTTCATCCAGATCGCGATAGGCAACGATTTCAGGATGACGATACAGCGCGTTTGCGTCGAAATTGAACTTGGCGTCGAGCGCCTTGATGTTGCCGTTGCCTTCGAGAATCAGCGGATTGATTTCGGCCAGACTGGCGTCGGTTTCCATATAACAGGTGTACAACTTTTTCAAGGTATCCACGGCCTGCGCCAATGACCCTGCCGGTACGCCAATGCCCGTCGCCAATTCATTCGCCTGGGCATCCGTCAAGCCAGCCGCCGGATCGACAAACACCTTGATGATTTTTTCGGGTGTTTTGTGCGCGACTTCCTCGATATCCATGCCGCCTTCGGAGGAGGCCATCATCGCAACCTTCTGCGTGGCACGATCGGTCAGCGCGGCAACGTAGTATTCCTTCTTGATGTCGGCGCCTTCTTCGATCAGCAGACGGCGCACTTTTTGGCCTTCGGGACCTGTCTGATGGGTCTTGAGCTGCATGCCGAGAATCGCGTTTGCGTAATTCCGAACTTCATCGGGATTCTTGGCAACTTTTACGCCGCCTCCCTTGCCGCGTCCGCCGGCGTGAATTTGCGCCTTGACCACCCAAACCTTGGTTGCCAACTGAGCGCCGAGGGTTTCCGCCGCCTTGACCGCCTCGTCGACGGAAAAACAGGGGATTCCGCGCGGCGTCGTCACACCGAATTTCTTCAGGATTTCCTTGCCCTGATATTCGTGGATCTTCATGCGTCTTCCTTGTTGTAGGTGCTGCGTTGATCGGTAACCCGCGCTGAATCATGAATTCGGTGCAGATTCTTGTTGCTGAATCAGCCCGAACGATAACGCCGGACTGTCTTCGAAATTTTTCTGGCGCATCTCGCCGGTCACGCTTGAATGTCCGGATTCTGGAACTGGTTGCACCCGATCCTTGCCCAAACCATTCCTAAAAACTGGACCAGTAATATCCTGCATCCACTTGCTATTCAACGCTTGGTAGCGCAAATGTTGCGGCGCGAAATACTACCATAAGCATACTTAATCGAAGCTTACAGTCGTTGCGCCTTTGCATTTCGCAGCATCCAGTCAGCCACCCGCTGACATTCGGCAGAGTTGCAATGCAATCCGCGCTTGGTCCTACGCCAAAGAATGTCCTCAGCGGCAATCGCCCATTCTTCCCGGCACAAATATCGCAGCTCGGCCTCGTATAAACCGGGCGCGACTTCTTCTCCTAGATCGGAAATCTGTCTGGCATCTCCGAGTACCCGATCGACACGGCTACCGTAGGCATGCGCCAGCCTGCGCGTCAACGCAGGTGCAAGCCAGTGGTAGCGCTCGCTCACAGCCACGATGAACCGCTCAATATCCGTATCTGGCCTTTGCGCAATACCAATCCATTCGCGCAGATCGCCTCCCGGCAGCAATGCAGTCTCGGTCCATGCGCAGCGCGGCTCGCCCAGCACGTGTCCGATTTTGTTGGCCGCTTCCTCCGCCAGTTTGCGGTAAGTGGTTATCTTGCCGCCCCATACGCTCAGCAGCGGTGCCGCGCCAACATTGCTCTCCAGCAAGTAGTCGCGGGTAATCGAGGAGAGCTCGCCGGAGGTGTCGCCAAACAGCGGCCGCACGCCGCTGAAGCTCCACACCACATCTGTTGGCGAAATCGGGCGTTTGAAATAGCGACTGGCCTGTTCGCAGAGATAGGCCTTTTCTTCAGCGTCGATTCGCGGCTGTTTAGGATCGCCGGTGAACTGCGAATCGGTCGTGCCGATCATGGTGAAGCGCTCTTCGTAGGGAATCGCGAAAATGATGCGTTTCTGCTGATCCTGAAAAACGTAGGCGTGATCGTGATCGAAACACCTCGGCACGACGATGTGGCTTCCTTTGACCAGCTTCTGGTGCCGTGTCGCCAATACTTCACCGTGGTCGGAACGTGCGACGCCCCGCAGAAACGCCTCAGCCCACGGCCCGGCGGCATTGACCAGCAATCGCGCGGTGACGATGGCTTCCGGCCCGCCCGCTGGTTGCAAAACAGCGCTCCAGCCATCGGCGCTGCGCTGGGCAGACTTGCAACGGGTATGAGTCCTGATCTGCGCACCATGATCCCGAGCATCCATCGCGTTCAATAGCACCAGGCGCGCATCGTCGACCCATCCATCCGAATAGACGAAACCACGTACCAAGCGATCCTGCAAGGCTTCCCCCGCGGGATGGCACCGCAAATCAATTCCTTCGGAGCCTGGCAATACTTCGCGTCGGGCCAGATGGTCATAGAGGAACAGACCAAGACGAATCCACCAGACCGGTCGCATCGATGGCTCGTGCGGCATGACAAAACGCAATGGACGAATGATGTGCGGCGCGCTGCGCAGCAATACTTCGCGCTCGAGCAGCGACTTTCTGACCATGGCAAATTCGTAGTATTCGAGATAGCGCAGTCCGCCATGAATCAGTTTGGATGAAGCAGAAGAGGTATGCGAGCCAAGATCATCCTGTTCAACCAGAACGACCCGCCAACCGCGTCCGGCCAAATCACGCGCAATGCCTGCGCCGTTGATGCCGCCGCCGACAACAAGCACATCACAATCTTTAGCGCTGCCGCCAGCCGGGTTTGGCGAAGGGTTCGCGAATTCACTGCCCGGTGCATTGTTCATGGGTTTCCTTGTCGGCTGTCCGGCTTGCGATTCGCCTCGCCAGCGGCCATCATAATGGCAACCGTCGCGCCTCTCGCTGCGCGCCAGTTCACCCGCAGGAGATCACCATGAATCGCCCCCGCTTTTTGTTGGCGCTTGATCAAGGCACATCCAGTTCGCGCAGTATTGTTTTCGATGACCGTGGCGGTATTGTCGCGGCGGCGCAGCAGGAATTTCGTCAGATTTTTCCGCAACCCGGCTGGGTCGAACATGATCCGCAAGAGATATGGTCCAGCCAGCTGGCCACCGCTCGGGAAGCACTGCGCAAAGCCGACATCAGTGCGACCGACGTTGCCGGAATTGGCATTACCAACCAGCGCGAAACCACTCTGGTCTGGAATCGAATCAGCGGCGAACCGCTGTGCAATGCCATCGTCTGGCAGGACAGGCGTACAGAATTCATCTGCGCCGAACTGCGTGAGCGCGGCTGCGAAGCCATGCTGCGCGACCGCTCCGGCTTGATCATTGATGCCTATTTTTCCGGCACCAAACTGAAATGGATTCTGGACAAGCACCCCGGCGCGCGCGACGCAGCGCAGCGCGGTGAACTGGCTTTTGGCACTGTCGATACGTGGCTGACCTGGCAATTGACAGGCGGAGCGGTGCACGCCACCGATGTCAGCAACGCGTCACGAACCATGCTGTTCAACATCCATCGCAATCAATGGGACGACGACCTCCTGTCGATGCTGGAAATTCCCCGTGAGCTTCTGCCCGAAGTCCATCCCTCGAGTCATGTTTTTGGCCACACCGGTAGCGAATTGTTTGGCGCCCCGATTGCCATCGGCGGCGTCGCCGGCGACCAGCAAAGCGCGCTGTTCGGTCAAGCCTGTTTTACATCCGGCCTGGCAAAAAACACCTATGGCACTGGCTGTTTTCTGCTGATGCATTCCGGCGAACATTGCCAACGCAGCGCCAACGGCCTGATCACCACCAGCGCTGCGCAAATCAATTCGACGCCGGAATTTGCCCTCGAAGGCAGCGTGTTCATTGGTGGCGCCGTAGTGCAATGGCTGCGCGACGGCCTGAAGGCCATCAAGGGCAGCGAGGTGGTACAGGGGCTGGCCGAGACAGTACCCGACAGCGGTGGCGTAATGTTCGTGCCGGCATTTACCGGCCTTGGTGCGCCCTACTGGAAACCCGACGCACGGGGTGCGATCCTGGGCTTGAGCCGAGGCACCAGCGTCGCCCACATCGCCCGCGCCGCGCTGGAAAGCATCGCCTTTCAAAGTGCTGCACTGTTTCAGGCCATGAGCCGCGACCTGTCGGAAAGTGGCGGCGTCACCGAGCTTCGTGTCGATGGCGGCGCCTGTGTGAATGATCTGCTGATGCAGTTTCAGGCGGACTTGTTGGGCATCCCGGTGGTGCGACCAAAAGTCATTGAAACCACGGCGCTGGGTGCCGCCTATCTGGCAGGTCTGGCTTGCGGTGTCTATGCGGGGCTCGATGAGCTCGCGGCTCACTGGCAAGCCGAACGAACTTTCCATCCCACCATGTCACGCAGCCGCGCAGCGGAACTGATGCAGCGCTGGGAGCACGCTGTGGCGCAAACTACGCTGTAGGGAGCCGTGCCACCAGCGCCGACTATTCAGCCGGCGAGCGGTTAACTGCTGCGCCGGGTTTCCTGCAGTGTTTTAAGTTCCGGCAACTTGAGGCGCTTGCGATCGGGCTCGACGGCGGTCAGCGCCTCAACTTCCTTCATGGTGCTGTTGCAGCGTTTAACCAGATCCAGATAGACCCCGGTGCCTTCGACTTTCCAAGCCATTTCCAGCTCGGTCAGTTCACGCATCACCTTGGCGGGTACTCCGCCAGCCAGCATGCGTGGCGGAATCTCCATGCCCGCCTTGACGAAACTCTGCGCAGCGACGATGGCCGACTCACCAACTACGGCATTGTCCATCACCACCGCATTCATGCCCACCATGCCGTTCTTGCGCACGATGCATCCATGCAGAATCGCGCCGTGGCCGATATGTCCCCGTTCTTCGATGATGGTGTCGCTGCCGGGAAAACCGTGCATCACGCAGCAGTCCTGCACGTTGGCTCCCGCACCGATGAACAGGCGGCCGAAATCACCACGCAAACTGGCGCAGGGACCTACGTAGGCGCCGGCACCGACGACGACATCGCCAATCAAAACAGCGGACGGATGGACAAAGGCCGTGGGATCCACCACCGGAACGATGCCGTCGATCTCATAAACCTTCATCAAATTTTCCTCACTGCTGCTCGCGGACGATCACTCAATCGATGTGGCGCCGGCTCTGCACCACAAAGAAGCGACCCGCAACAAAGGCGCTATCTGTGAGACAGGCATTCGCCGCTGGATTGGCGCCCGTGGCGTGAAAGTCCGAAAAACCTGCCGACTGATTGACGAAGACGCCGTCCGTCAAATTGATCGACAGTGCTACGCCAACACGCAAGGCGGCCTCCTCCGCGTGCTCGACGATTACGTGATTGCTTGAATACACGCCGAACGTGATCGCTCCCTGCTCTCGAATCACGCGTTCTGCGGTCGCCAGACTCTGCGCCGTCGTCGCGGTTTCGACCACCAGCGTGATGGGACCAAAGCGTTCTTCCATGTAAGCACGTTCATCGGAGACATCAACCTTGAGGATCAAGGGACTATGTACCCGTGCCTCCGGCCACTGCGGATGCGGGACCAGACTCGACGCGCGCAGCACTTCACCGAGTTCGCCCGCTGCGTTCAAACGCGCCAGTGTCGCCGGCGACTGAAGCGCGCCCAGTACTTCGACCGCTCGCTTCGGATCTTCCAGAAAATTCGAGACTGCATTCGCCAGATCATGGCCGAACTGTTCAGCGGACACCACACCCTCAGCCGTTTTTACCCCTTCGCGCGAAACAAATATTGTCTGCGGAGTAGTGCACATCTGGCCCGAATACAACGACAAGGTGAAGGCAAGGTTTTTCAGCATCGCCTTGTAGTCGTCGGTCGAATCGACCACGATGCAATTGACCCCGGCCTTTTCGGTGTACACATTGGCATGACGACAATTTTCTTCCAGCCAGTTGCCAAAATCCGGGCCGCCGGTGTAATCGATAACGCGAACTTCAGGCCGCATCGCGACATCCTTGGCTACCGGCATCGCCGGATCATCGATCAGCAAGCTGATCAGGTTCGGATCAAAGCCGGCCTCTTTCAACACATTGCGGGCCACGGCGACGCAGATGGCCAAGGGCAATATCACAGTCGGATGCGCTTTGACAATCACCGGATTACCGGTGACCAAACTGGCAAATATTCCCGGATAGCCGTTCCAGGTCGGGAAGGTCGAACAGGCAATCACCAGGGCCACACCACGCGGCACGATGGTGAAGGTTTTTTCCATTTTCAGTGGCGGATTCTTGCCCTGGGGTTTTTCCCAGATCGCAGTTTCCGGCACATGCTTCATCTCTCGCCAGGCGTAGGCCACGGCCTCCAGCCCTCTATCCTGGGCGTGCGGTCCAGCAGCCTGAAAGGCCATCATCAATGGCTGGCCGGTTGTGTGCATGACCGCGTGCGCCATCTCGAAACTACCATTGTTCAACTGTTCCAGAATTTCTGCGCAGACCGCTGCTCGAGTGTCGGCGCCGGCCTTGATCCAGCCCGCTGTGGCCGCCTTGCCCGCAGCGATCAGGGCGTCTGGATTGCAACGTGGATAGCCAATATTGAGCGACAGGCCATAGGGCGAGACTTCGGCACCGCCATGCTCGATCACTCCGGGTTGATTCAGATAGAACTGCGCGCCGCGATAGGCCTCGAAAGCTTTTCGGCCGTCTTCAATAGCAGTCTCGCCATAGCCACGTGGACTCTCTGAATAGGGACTCCAGTAACCGCGCGATTCAATCGCGGTCACAGCCTTCTGCAACAGCGCCTGGTGTTTCAAAAAAAGTAGGTGGGGCATCTTGGATCTCCGGAGAAATTGATGGCTTATTGAATTTTTATAGACGCTTCTTAAGCAAAAACACAGGGGCTACAGCATCGTGACCCACTCCTGAGCCCAATTAAGCGCCTCTTCATCGGGTAACGGCTGAGTGCAGGCATCGATCTCTAGCCGATCCCCCACCTTGTTCGCGCCACACTCGGCAAACAGTGCGTCCATGTCCTTGCCTGCCTTGCAAAACGTTGCCTTGTAAGTCTGATCGCCGAGCGCGATCACCCCGTAGCTGAGAAATGAAAGATCGGGCGTCTCCGCTCTAAGACGCTCGGCCAAAGGGATGATGTTGTCAGGCAGTTCACCATCGCCGTGAGTCGAAGTACATACCAGCACGACTTCACGTCCATTGAGATCCACATTGCCGGCATCTTCGTCCGCAGCAATTTCCACCTCGTGTCCAAGGGACGGCAAATTGTCGGACAGATGGTCGGCACACATTTGGGCATTGCCCGACTCGGTACCGACAATGATCAGAATGTTGGCCATGATGCCGTTCCTTCAAACGTCTCTATCTGGTGAGTGGTAACGTGATACATTTTTATTGTACCCTGTACAGCTGTTTTGTGTCATAATTAATTTGATACTATTTAAACATTTCATATTGCGTACATTGTATCTCTTAGCCGTCCGCTGCAAATTCCTTTTATAGTCAGGATGAACAGGGGAGTAAAGGCACACATATTGTGGAGCGAGTCATGCAAAAACAGGACAAGGGTTTTCTCGATCTCATCGCCGCGGGTAACCGGATTGGCGCCCCCGAGGGCGATCAACTGCGTTGTGCGGGCGCGCCGGTACCGACAGCCTACCGCAACGAACTGATGCGACTGGTAGTGGTTTTTGTCGACTCGGAACTGGCCGGTGCGGCGGGCTTCTGCCCGTTCATCAACCGGGGTCCTGGCTTGAGAGAGCGGATTGTCGCCGCGAAAATAGTTACCGAAAAGTACGTGCACGCCGAACTGGCGCTGGCGCTGCTTCAACCGTTTGGCGTCAACCCCTTGCTCTATGTGCGATCCCATGCTTGGGATTCGCGTCTTGACCGCCAGATCGACCTGGGCACCCGGCGCATCGGCGGCGACAAGCGGCTCAATGTCTTCCACTATCCGCTGGAAGGATGGGAGGATGCCGTCGTTTTCAACATGTTGATGGGGGCAGCCACCGCGATCCAGCTGACTGAAATGGCCGAGTGCTCCTACATCCCCCTGGCCGAAACCATCGCCCAGATCCTGCCCCGCGAAAGCGAACATGCACGACTGGGAGAAAGCGGCGTCGCCCAGGCGATTGAGCGCGGCGGCAACAAAGCTGCCGTGCAGACAGCGGTGAATTACTGGTATCCCCGTGTCGTCGCCACTTTTGGCCGGGTCGACTCGGAGCACGCGACAACCTATACGCAATTTGGGCTGCGCCGTCGCAGTAGCACTGAAATGCTGAGTGACTGGAAGTCACAATCGACGGCGACGCTCAAGCGCCTTGGTTTGCAAGCCGCCAACTAATTGACGTCCGGAGTTCATTCAATGTCTTACCAGAACATTATCCTTTCGCTAGATGGCGGCATCGCCCGCATCACACTCAACCGTCCGGATCGACTCAACAGCTTCAATGGCGAGATGCATCTCGAACTGCGTGACGCCCTGACAAGAACCCGTGATGAGTCAGCGCGGGTTTTGCTGTTGACTGGCGCCGGGCGCGGATTTTGCGCCGGTCAGGATCTGGCTGACCGAGACGTCTCGGCGGGCGGCGAAGCGGTCGATCTCGGCTACAGTATCGAGACCTTTTACAAACCGCTGATCCTGAGTCTGAGAGCACTTGAAATCCCGGTAATTTGCGCTGTCAATGGCGTCGCTGCCGGGGCCGGAGCGAACATCGCACTGGCTTGCGATATCGTACTTGCGGCTCGCTCCGCGTCGTTCATTCAAGCGTTTTGCAAGCTCGGGCTGGTACCCGATGCCGGAGGTACCTGGGCACTGCCGCGACTTGTTGGAACTGCGCGCGCGATGGGATTGTCGATGCTCGGCGATAAGCTTTCTGCAGAACAGGCTGAAGCCTGGGGACTGATCTGGAAATGTTTCGATGATGATCAGCTCATGATCGAGGCCGACAAGCTCGCCAATCACTTCAGCACGGCGCCGACCAAAGGCCTGGCCCGTACCAAGCAGGCCATCTATGCCAGCAGCGGCAACAGTCTCGAACAACAACTGGAACTGGAACGGGCCTGCCAGCAGGAACTCGGATTTGGTGATGACTATCGGGAAGGTGTTGCCGCGTTCATGGAAAAGCGTCGTCCAGTATTCAAGGGCGAGTGATGGCACTTGCACCCCAGCAGATCGCCGAGCGCTGCACCGCAATCATGTGGCCGGATGACCATGCGGCTCAAGGACTCGGCATAGTCATAGAAGAGACCACTCCAGGTGGCGCTGCAGTAACCATGAAGGTGCGCCAGGACATGGTTAATGGACACGGCATCTGCCATGGTGGTTTCATATTTGCGCTTGCCGACACCAATTTTGCCTATGCCTGCAACAGCTTCAATCACAGGGCCGTTGCGGCCGGTGTTGACATCAACTTTGTGGCCCCCGCTCATCTTGGCGATACACTCACGGCGATCGGCAGCGCGCGCCACCAGGGTGGTCGTAGCGGCATCTACGATATCGAGGTTACGAATCAGAACGGAAAAACCATTGCCGTGTTTCGTGGCCGCTCCACCCGCATAAAAGGTCATTTCTTCGACGAAAGTGAATCAGCATGAGTGAACAAGCGTTTATCTGCGACGCATCACGTACCCCCATCGGCCGTTATGGCGGCGCACTGTCCGGCATACGTACCGACGATCTGGCTGCACTGCCGATCAAAACGATTGTCGCGCGCAACGACAAGGTCGACTGGGGGCAGGTTGAGGATGTGATCTACGGTTGCGCCAATCAGGCCGGCGAAGA
>JAIPCF010000073.1 GCA_021738385.1 Sulfuritalea sp.
GCTGGGATTCGCTCGGCGAGTTCCTCGCGCTGGGCGTGTCCCTGGAGGATATGGGCAACAAGACCGGCAATGAAAAGGCAAAAATCCTGGCCAGAACCCTCGACGATGCCACCGGCAAGCTGCTGGACAACAAGAAAGGTCCTTCAATCCGCACCGGAGAGATCGACAATCGTGGCAGCCAGTTCTACCTCGCCATGTACTGGGCGCAGGCACTGGCAGATCAGACGGAAGATGCGGCGTTGCAGGCCCATTTCGCGCCTCTGGCTAAGTCGCTCGTCGAGAACGAACAGAAGATCACCGAGGAGTTGAAAGCCGAACAGGGCAAGGCCGTGGATATCGGTGGCTACTACATGCCGGACCCGGTGAAAACCGAAGCCGTGATGCGCCCGAGCGCAACCTTGAATTCTGTTTTGGCTGCGGCCGGAAGCTGACAAAGCGCCGCTGCGGATCTGCCTTGTGTGGCAGGTCCGCATTTTTACTGCTGAATGGTTCCAGATCTTGTCGGGAAGATCAATCAAGCGCCACCCGATGGGTGCGTATCCCTCAATTGTCTTGAAAAGTCGGCGCTGGCGACACGGCGCCGGTCAGGCCGCTGACCCCGCGCGGCCCTCAGTTGATGGCGAACCGCACGCTCTCGCAGACACGCAGCTCCTGAATCTCGTCGCCGCAGCCGATCATGATCGGATTCACGACAGATTGGGACGATGTCACCGTGAGAAAGCCATTGTCGAGCGCTACCGCCAGCGAATGGCCCACGGCTAAACGCCAGAAGGCCTGGCCGCCTTGGGCGAGGCGAACAACGCAAAGTCGGAAACCACACCCAAGAATCGGTGCGTCCCGGACGTGGATCGACCAGCACACTATCGAGGATAGGTGATTCAGCGAGTATGGCGGGAGTATCGCCGCTTCTCGCCGCCCCCCTCAATCACGGGTACAAGGTCGTCTCGCGGGCATCCATTCCGACGCTCCCCAAAACTCGGCGATGGTGATACGGCTATTCAGAACGTGTTTTTACTGGCTGCGCTATTCTCAGACCGGATCGCGGTGGCTGCGAACAGTGTTTGTCCCGCCCAATAGGTGAGGATGATGGCGAACGCTGCGCCTGGCATGGGATGGGCGAAACGGTGGATGCCGATCAGAAAATCGGAGAATCCGAACAGCACGGCTCCGGCCAGCGGTCCCCAGCGCAATAGCACGTCGCGCGTTTCATTTTCGGCGCAGGCAGCGGCGCGCCAGATCATTGCGCCAATGACGAAAACATAGACAATCAAAGGCAAGGTCATCGGGCCGGCACCGGGCAGCATCAACCACAAGCCGGTTGCGGCGAAGAGGATGATCGGTATCAGCAGCGGCAGGGCAGGGCGGCGGCTCCATTTCGCGAAAGCGGCGACATACAAACCGTGGCCGATGGCGAAGGCGATCATGCCGGGCAGGAAGGCGTTGGGCAAGGCCAGGCAGACATCTCCAATGGCTCCCGCCAGCAGTCCCCAGGCGATGAGGCGCCCGGTGCCGGAACTGGCGTGGAGCCAGACGGCGCCCGCAAGCATCAGAACCGGCCAGGGCTTGGTCAGCAGTTTCAGCCAGAACATGTCGAGAGCCAGACCGACCAAATACAGACAGGCGGCGAGGACGCCGATGACAATTGGCAGTACAGGATTGGAAATGGTTTTCATTAGTGGGCCGTTTTGCGATGCAACCATAACAGTGTAGTCGCCAGTGCCGTCATGGCGATGATAGGAAGCGCATAGTGGTTGAGCGTCGCCCACCCGGTGCTGGTGACCAGGACGCCGGACGATAGTGACGTGACGCCCTGCACGCCGAGCACGATGAAGTCGTTACTGCCTTGTACCTTGGCTCTTTCCTCGGAGCGATAGGTTTCGGTAAGCAAGGTGGTGCCGCCGATGAACAGAAAATTCCAGCCAATACCGAGCAGCACCAGCGCCCACCAGAAATGCATCAGCGTGATGCCCGAGAGCGCAATGGCAATGCAGACAAACATCAGTGCAGCACCGACGTTGAGAATTTTCAACACTCCGAAGCGCTTGATCAAACCACCGGTGAAAAAAGAGGGCGCAAACATGGCGATGACGTGCCATTGCAGGATGAAGGCGGTGTCGGAAAACGGCAGGCCGCAGATGTCCATCGCCAGCGGTGTGGCTGTCATCAGCAGGTTCATCACGCCGTAGCCGGCAGCGGCGGCCAGCACAGCGACGATAGTGGCGGGCTGGCGGGCGATCTGGTGCAGGGGTCGGCCAACAGCTTTCTGTTCGCTCACAGTCAGCGGCGGAATTTCCAGCCGGCTGACAATCAGCATCGACAATCCGGCAATGAGTATCAGCGCAATATAGCTGGCGAGGTAGGTCGGTTCGATCAAGCTGCGTGTCCATTTGCCGATTTCCGGCCCAATCACGCCACCAAGAATACCGCCGGCCAGCGTGAGTGAGATCGCCTTGCTCTTCCAGTCGAGCGGCGCCGCGTCGGCGGCGGCGAAGCGATACTGCTGACCGAACGCGTTGTACACGCCGGCGAATACCGTGCCGAAGCACAACAGCCAGAAGCTGCCCATATATACCGCCAAAGCGGCAATCATTGCGCCGAGCATGCCCAGACCGGAACCCAGCATGAAACCGGCTCGTCGGCCATAACGTTTCATGAAAAAGGCCGCAGGCAGGGTAGCCAGTGCGCCCCCGATGACATAGGTTGTAATCGGCAAGGTCGCCAGCCGCTTGTCGGTCGCCAGTTGAAAACCCAGCAGGCCGTTGATGGCCACCAATGTAATTCCGTTGGTCAACAGCAGGGCCTGCGCTGTAGCAAGCAGCGCTATGTTTCTTTTTGGGTTCATGTGGATTGGGGTTCGATCAGTGCGCGGTAGGCATGCCAGGTGGCATGGCCGATAATCGGCATGGTGAGAATGAGGCCGGCGAAGCCCAGGGCGAAGCCGGTCGCGGTGAGCAGAACGATCAGCGTGCCCCAGACCAGCATGACCGGAAAATTACGTACCAGAGCCAGAAAACTGGCAATCATGGCCGTAATGGTGTCTTGTCCGCGATCCAGCATCATCGGAATGGAAACCACGGAGAAGGCAAACACTAGGCCGGCAAAAATGCCGCCCACCGCGAGATAGGCGATCAGGAATTCGATGTTGTCGAACTTGGATATCTGCGCGATGAAGCTTTTCAGCGTCGGCATGCCGCCCTGATAGAAAAGGGCAAACATTACCAGTGAAGCCCGCGCCCAGATCAGGTAGAGAACGATCAGGATCAGCGAGTAGATGCCCATGCAGGGCATGTTGACCCGCCAGACCGCAAGCGTCGGCAGGAGTTGCAGCGGTTCACCGGTTTCTCGCCTGCGCGAAAGCTCATAGAAGCCGATCGCAAAAAACGGCCCGACCAGCATGAAACCCGTGGTGACTGCAGTAACCATCTCCACCGCGTGACGAAAAGCCAGCCAGAGCAGGGCGCCCGCAATCGCAAACGACAAGCCGTAGAAGATGCTGGCAAAACCGCAGGCCTTGAAATCGTCGGTACCGCGCCGCAGCCACTCAAAGGGTGCGGACAGCGGCAAGCCGGTACGGATGACCGGAAAAGAGCGCTGGCCTTCGTCGGTTGTTTCTGCCATGGTCAGGCAAAAAAGCCGCGCAAGGCGTCGAGCACGGCATCGGGTTGCTCCGCCATCAGCGAGTGGCCGGCACCTTCGAGGCGAACAGATTTTGCATTTTTGATTGCTGCCGCAAGTTTGGCTGCCGCTTTTGGATGCGTCATCATGTCGCGACTGCCGCTGACAATGAGCACCGGGCAGTCCAGGGCAGCGGCAGCGTCCATGCCGTGGGTGTAGGCGTTGCAGGCGGCGAGGTCGTTATGCAGCACGCCTGGGCTTTGCCTTTCCATGAGTCGCTTCGATGCGCCCAGCAGCCACATGCCGGGGACAGTATTGCCGCCAATGGTGCCTCGCGGCGAATGTGACCAGGTGTTGATCATGGCGATGGCCTTGGGCTCCTTGTCCTTGGCCGCACCCAGGAGCGAGTCTGAAACTGGCATCGGCACAGCGGTGCCTATCATGGCGATTCGCTGAATACGGCGCGGATGACGCGAGGCGCATTCGAGCGCGGTGAGCGAACCCATGCTGTGACCCACCAACGATACGTTGGGTGCCGTATCGCCAACGCCGACTTTTTCCAGCAGCAGTTCGATCCAGTCGGCCAGGTCTTCAATGGAAGGCAGTGGCGTGCCGGTGCTGCGGCCATGGCCGGGAAGGTCGACGGCAAGTACCGAAACGCCATGGTGCGCAAACCAGCGGCTCTGCAAGCTCCAGACGCTATGGTCGTTTTGGGCGCCGTGAATGAAGACGACGCAGGGCAGGTCGGCGTTGAAAGCTCTGCCGCCGGTATAGGCATAGGCCGATTGGCCGTTGAGTTGGAGTTCCATATTCAGGCCCGGATTTATGCTTTTTGAGCGGCAGCCAGGCCGCGGTTCAGGTCTTCAATCAGATCGTCGGCATCTTCGAGGCCGATCGACAGGCGTATCGTTCCTGGATGAATTCCTGCTGCCGCCAGTGCGGCGTCTGACATGCGGAAATGTGTGGTCGATGCCGGATGAATCACCAGGGATTTTGCGTCGCCGACATTGGCCAGGTGAGAAAACACGCGCAGCGACTCTATGAATTTGCGCCCGGCAGAGCGTGCGTCACCTCCTGCGCCGGCCTTCAGATTGAAGCTGAATACCGAACCGGTGCCGCGCGGCAACAGCCTTTTTGCGAGCGCATGATCGGGGTG
This sequence comes from Sulfuritalea sp., assembly GCA_021738385.1. Classification (GTDB taxonomy): domain Bacteria; phylum Pseudomonadota; class Gammaproteobacteria; order Burkholderiales; family Rhodocyclaceae; genus Sulfuritalea. Next base: position 4,772 of record JAIPCF010000073.1, read on the forward strand.
GTTTTCGAGTTCGGGGTAGCCGACGCTTTCGACCACTTCGCTTTTCACCAGATGTTCGACCAGCTTTCGGGTGTTGGCAACGTGGCGCTCCATGCGCAAGGGCAGGGTTTCAAGTCCTTGCAGCAACTGGAAGGCCGTCATTGGGCTCATGCAGGCGCCAAAATCACGCAAGCCCTCACGGCGTGCCCTTAGCAGGAAGGCGGCAACGGTGGATTCTTCGCTGAAGTCCATGCCATGAAAGCCTTCATAGGGTTCGGTCAGGGTCGGGAATTTGCCGCCCGATTTTTCCCAGTCGAAGGTTCCGCCATCGACCAGCAGCCCACCGATGGCAACGCCATGACCGCCGAGAAACTTGGTGGCGGAATGGAATATCAGATCCGCGCCGTGATCGAAGGGGCGCATCAGCCAGGGGGTGGTGAAGGTGCTGTCGACCATCAGCGGCAGGCTGTGCTCATGGGCGAGGGCGGCGACTTCGGGAATGTCCAGTACATCCAGCCCCGGGTTGCCCAGGGTCTCGCCAAACAGCAGGCGGGTTTCGGGTCGGATCGCAGCGCGCCAGGCATCCAGATCGCGCGGATCGACAAAGGTGGTGTTGATGCCAAAGCGCGGCAGGGTGTAGTCAAGCAGATTGTGCGAACCACCATACAGCGAGCGACTGGCAACAATGTGACTGCCGGCACCCATCAGAGTGGCAATCGCCAGGTGCAGCGCAGCCTGACCCGATGCCACCGCGATGGCGCCGACACCACCTTCCAGCGCTGCAATGCGCTCTTCGAGCACGGCATTGGTTGGGTTCGAGATGCGCGAATAAACATGGCCGGCGCGCTCCATGTTGAACAAGGCCGCGGCTTGATCCGAATCCTTGAATACGAAAGAGGTGGTCAGGTAAATGGGTGTCGCCCGGGCGCCATGGAGCTCATCGGGAACCTGGCCTGCGTGCAGGGCGAGCGTATCGAAGTTATAGGTCATTGAACTACCTTTCCCCCCAACTGAGGAGGGGGCATTAGTTGAGGGTTGCGGGTCTGCTGTGTGACTTGATTTCGATGGCCACACTGCCATGGACTGGCCTGGCGGCGACGTTCACGCGTATTCGTCAGGATCGGGATCAAGCATGCGTTCCAGTAGTGAAATTCGATCCTTGATAAGCAGTTTTCTTTTTTTCAGTCTTCTCAATAGCAGTTGATCTTCTGGTGGGGTGACAGTCATAAGCTGGATCGCTTCGTCGAGATCGCGATGCTCAATGCGCAACTCCAGCAGACGGGTCTGCAAGGTCTCGGGAGATTCAATCGCATCATCGGATTCCATGGCCGTATGGTAGGGGCGCAGGAGATTCTTGGCAACCCGAACACGCTAGAATCAAGCTATGGGTAAAACAATCGGTCGTTTCGAAATTCGCCGTGAACTTGGACGTGGTGCCCAAAGTATTGTCTATCTCGCGTGGGATCCGCAGTTGGAGCGTGAAGTTGCAATCAAGACCCTCCATTTCGCTAAATCAGACGCTCAGCGCAACGACGCGCTGCTTGCCGAAGCGCGAGCCGTCAGTCGCCTGCGTCATCCGAATTTGGTACCGATTTTCGATGCAGGTGAAGCGGATGGCGACCCGTATCTGGTTTTCGAGTTCGTTGACGGACCGAATCTTGCCGAATTGATCGCCAAAGAGGGGCGTATTGCTCCAGTGCGGGCAACAGATTTGATGCGTCAAGTGCTCGATGCAATCGCGCTGGCACATGGAGCCGGAATCATTCATCGCGATCTGAAGCCATCCAACATTCTTGTGGACCAGCAGGGCCACCCGCGGGTGATGGATTTTGGTATTGCTACCCGGCTGGATGCCGCCGAAGACTCCGGCGAGCAGGTGGGCGTTACCGGAACGCTGAATTATCTGGCGCCCGAGTATGTTGACGGACGCCAGGTCAGCGAAAAAAGCGACGTTTATGCCGCCGCCCTGGTGTTGATAGAGATGCTCTCCGGCAAGACGGTGATTCAAGGTGGTACGCCGATGGCCATCATGCATCAGATACTGATGCAACCGGTCGCGCTGCCTGCCGATGTAAACATCGATGACAAGCTTGCATCAATCATATTGACGGCATGTGCACGCGACCCCTCCTTGCGCACCGCAAGCGCTGCGAAGATGAAGTCGCAACTGGATGATTATCTTGGTGCTGCGGCCACGCCCATTGATACTGCGGGTGCGGTGGAAGCCGGAAAGCAGGGTACGCTGGAATTTCTCTTGCGGCGGATGAAACACAAGACGGATTTTCCGGCTTTGTCGGATTCCGTGTCGGCGATCAACAAGCTGACCCGGTCGGACAAGGAAAGCATCAACCGGCTTTCGAATTCGATTCTCAAGGACTACGGCCTGACCAACAAGATTTTGCGTCTGGTCAACTCGGTGTATTACCGGCAATCGGGCGGTGGCACGATCAGCACGGTTTCGCGGGCTGTGATCGTGCTGGGTTTCGACGCCTTGCGCAATATTGCCGTCACCGTATTGTTGTTTGAGCACATGCAGGACAAAGGAAGCGCTCGCGAATTGAAGGAAGCTTTTCTGCGGGCAAACCTGGCGGGCACTCTGGCGAGGGATGCCAGCAAGCAGTTCATGGCGCGCGAGTCAGAAGAAGCCTATGTTTGCGCGATGTTTTACAGCCTTGGCCAACTGCTGGCCCAGTTTTATTTCCCGGAGGAAGTGGCTGAAATCCGCAAGGTGATGCTGCAGCGGAAATGCACTGAGGAAATCGCTTCGTCTCAGGTTCTTGGCGTATCGTTCTCGGAATTGGGCATTGGCATCGCACGTCACTGGGGATTTCCTCAAGGGATGATCGGCAGTCTGCGTCCCCTGCCTGAGGGCGTCGTCAAAAAGCCCGCGACACGCGAAGAGTCGCTGCGAGTGGTCGCCAATTTTGGCAACGAAATCTGCGCGGCCATAGCCTCGGTTCCAAAGGATCAGAGGCAGGAATCAACCCGCGCGGCACGAGAGCGATATGGCACGGCCATGCCGTTTTCCGACAAGCAACTGACGGCAATTCTGGAAAAGTCTTTCGGGGAACTGAGTGAGTTGGCGACCATTCTTCGTGTCAATCTGACGCAAAGCCCGTTTGTCAAACACGTTAAGTCATGGACGGGCCAACCGGAAGAGCCTGTCGTCAAGGCTGATACTTCGGGCTTTGAGAAGAGTTTGCTTGGTGAGCCTGCAATACCGCACTTGGCGGAGACAGTGGTATCGGGTTCGGGCGATATGGCAGTACCAGAGTCGGGAGCGCCTGAAGAGACGCCTGTCGAAGACGAGCCCGGTGCGGCACAGGACATTCTCGCCGCAGGCATTCAGGACATCAGCAATTCGTTGGTGGATGACTTTTCGCTGAACGACATTCTTCGTATTACGCTTGAAACAATGTATCGGGCAATGGGTTTTGAGCGTGTGTTGCTGTGCCTCAAAAACGCAAAAATTGGCGCTATGGTGGGGCGCTTTGGTTTTGGTTCCGACACCAACGAGGTGGCGAAAAAGTTCCGTTTCCCATTGGCGGATTCGCCGAATGTGTTTCAGCTGGTGGTCAACAAGGGGCTCGACATCATAATCACCGACATCGATGATCCGAAAATCGCCGGCAAGATTCCGAGTTGGTATCGCAATGCAGTTACCGCAAAGACCTTTGTTTTGTTTCCGCTATTGATCAAAGGTGTTGCGGTGGGATTGATCTACTGTGATCGCGACAGGGCGGGCAGTATCGTTATTTCCCAAAAGGAATTGTCGCTGCTAAAAACCCTGCGCAACCAGGCGGTGCTCGCGATCAAGCAATCCATGTAGCGTGTTCTGGCTTAGCTGGCGATGTACTGCTCCAGTTGCTGGATCAGGAAGGCTTGTTCCGAGATGGTTTCCTTGACCACGTCGCCAATTGAAATCATTCCAAGAACTTTCTGGTTTTCATCGAGCACCGGCAGATGTCGAATGTGCTTCTCGGTCATCATGGCCATTGCCTCGTTGGAGGTTTGATCGGGGCGGGCGTAGAGCACCTTTTCGGTCATGATTTCACGCACCATGGTTTCTTTGGACGATTTCCCGAGCAGAATTATTTTGCGTGCGTAATCTCGCTCGCTGAAGATGCCCTCAAGCTTTCCATCGCGCATCGCCAAAACGGCCCCAATATCGTGCTTCGCCATGAGTTCCAGGGCAGAGAACACGGAGTCATCGGGAGACACGGAAAGCGGATCGCGTGGATTCGCGTCAAGCAGTTGCTTCAAAGTTTTCATGGTGACTTCCTCTCTTGTTTCTGGTCTGACTGCATCATGCCGGAACTACACGGTTGTTTCCAGCCTCTTGGCGGAAATCGTTACCAAACATACAAATGTTAACGCTTCGCGGGACATGCAGTACTATTCAACCAGCCCATGCTCAAGGCCGTAGCGAATCAGCTCAGCCGTACTTTTCAGGCCCATTTTTTCGAGCAGGCGGGCGCGGTAGGTGCTGACTGTGGCAACCCCGAGACTGAGTTTTTCAGCGATCTGGGTCAGAGTGTTCCCAGTGGAAATGAGCACCAGGACTTGATATTCACGATCGGTGATGCGTTCATGAGGAGACTTTTCGGTGTTGTCCGAGATGGCTTCGGCCAGTTGTTGCGCGACCGCCGGGCTCAGGTACTTTTTTCCCGAGGCCACTTGCCGAATGGCTGTCACCAGTAACTCGGGCGCGCTTTGTTTGGTGAGGTAGCCGGAGGCGCCAGCTTTCAGCGCACGAACTGCATACTGTTCTTCAGGATGCATGCTGAGAATCAGGACCGGCAGGCGCGGAAATTCCTTTTTCAGCTGCTTCAAAGTATCGATCCCGTTGCGGTTGGGCATCGATACATCCAGCAAAAAGACATCCCATGTTTGTTGTCGGGCCAGATTGAGCGCTTCGGCGCCATCGTCGGCCTCACCGGCGACAAGCAAATCGTCGGTTTCGGAAAGAATTTGCTTGAGACCCTGCCTTACGATGGCATGGTCATCAGCAATTAGCACGTGGATTTTGTCAGCCATTGTTAGAACAGATTGCGCTGTTTTTCTTCTTCACTTGGAGGTTCTTCGCCAGCATGTTCTGGAATGCGCAGGACGATATGAGTGCCGCCATGTTCTGCCGGCCCGATAAAAAAGTCACCAGCAAGACTCAATACTCGCTCGCGAATTCCGCGCAATCCAAACGATTTTGGTTTCAGTATGTCCGCCTCTGAAATGCCGCGCCCATTATCCCTGATCTCGAGCAGGATGTTACCGCTTTCGCGTCGCAACCGCATAACCACGAGCGATGCATGCGCATGTTTGGCGATATTGGTCAAAGCCTCCTGGGCTATGCGAAACAGCGCCAGCGAAGTATCGGGATCCGGCTCTATGGCATCCTCATCGCACTGCACGCGGCACGGAATACCGAATCTCTGGGTAAAGTCCTCTGCCTGACATTCGATCGCAGCGGGCAATCCAAACTCCTTCAGAATGCCGGGGCGAAGTTCCCGTGCCACCCGACTGGCCGTGCTCATCGCCTGATCGAGAAGTTTTTCTATTGAGTGCGCCTTTTCGCGCAATCGATCAGCCCCTTCGGGGAGGCGGCTAGCGAGATGGGCCGCTTCGATCTTGAGGAATACCAGTATCGATCCAAGTTCGTCGTGAATGTCACGAGAAATTCTCTCGCGCTCATCTTCTTTGACCGCCTCCAGGTGTGTGGATAATTCTGCAAGTTGTTGGCGGGATCCCCTCAGGGCGGCCTCGTTTTCTTTGCTCTCGGTAACATTGGTGGCTATGCCGCGCCACTCGATGACACCTGCATCCAGATGATGGGGTGTCGATCGAAGATTGATCCATTTTTGTCTGCTGCGGCCACGGGTTTGTCCCTCCCAATTGAGCAATGTAGCTTTAGCAGCAGATTCACGCAGTGCGGATTCAAGCCGTCTTCGGGTGTCAGCGTCGAATGCGTCAAACAGTCGGTTGGCCGAGGCAAGAAGGTGCTGTTGCTTAAAGCCGAACAGTTTCTGGCAACCTTCGCTGACGAACAGAAAGCGAAAGCTACCTTCAGCATCGCGGCGAAGCTGGAACAACATGCCGGGTAGGTTCGAGGCCAGCGCGTCAAAGCGCGCCTGGCTTTCGTTCAACATTTCCAGGGCAGCGCGGTGGTCGGCACGATGTCCCGCTTCGCGTACCTCGCGTTCGACCGCGGGGATTAGTCGTTCCATGCGGTCGGCGTCGATTACGTCGCGTGCGCCCGCCTTCATTGCCGGCTGGGTTCCGCGCTCATCATCAGGCCCGGCAACCAGAATTAGTGGTAGATCAAGCCCGGACTCGTCAATTTGCCGCACTGCGGCCTCCACCGAAAGCGACGGCACACCCGGTATGTAAAGGACAACGTCCCAAGGCTGCGCGCTCAAAGCGTCGCGCAACTCGGTGGGCATTCCAACGCGATTTAAGGTACAGGTGTGGTCCGTCCCCGCAAAAAACGGGAGCAGGCGCGCCATTGCATCGTCCGATGTGGCGATTACAAGCAGATGCAGAGCTTGGCTGGGCGTCGGATTGTCGGCCATGAGTGAGCAGGGGTTTGGTGAAGGTGAAGTGTACCCGTGATCAGCTCCGCTATAATTCAAATTTGGCCGACATAGCTCAGTTGGTAGAGCAACCGCCTTGTAAGCGGTAGGTCCCCAGTTCGAATCCGGGTGTCGGCACCAAAAACAAAAAGGCCTCCAAAATGGAGGCCTTTTTCATTGGGAAACCGACATTGCTAACCGTGCTTGCCAGGATTCCAATCCGTCTTTCCGATCGCCCGCTGGGCGACTTCCTTTGGATAAGCTTCCAGTTCGGTGGCCATCGTATCGTTCCAACGATTCAGATAGCCAAACAAGGCGATTGAAGCGACGATCTCGACAATCTGTCCTTCATCAAAGTATTTTGCCAATTCGTCAAAGTCTTCTTTGCTTGCTTCATTGGGTAAGGTCCCGGCCTTCAAGGCCAAGGAAATTGCCGCGCGTTCTGCCTGGTTGAACAACGAACTGCGTTCAAACTCCCATAAAGCTGCAATTTTTTCATCCGATGCTTTGTAGATGCTTGCGAGATTCGCCATGTGCGACTGGCAGTATCGACAACCCGCTGCGTAGCTGGAGGCAAGGGAGATCAGCATTTTGAGTTCTTCGCTGACAGTCCCCTCATACAGGATGACTTTGTTCAGATCTGCAAACCTCTTCGCGATGTTGGGTCGTCGCGCCATGGTCTTGACGCTGTTGGGGATGAACTTTCGGATTCGCTGATAGTCATCCAGCCGCTGTTGAAGTTCGGGATCGGTAATTTCCTCAAGACTTAGCGGGCGTAAATGGGGCATGTTTTCTCCTCTGATAATCCAGCGGGTATGTCACCTATTTTTCTGGCGGAGCAAAAGTCTGAGTCGCAAGCAGGTAGCGCGATATTGCGAGCGCCAGCTAGGCAGTTTCTGCAATTTCGACCATCTCTGTAATTGGCAGAGTCGCAATATCGCTATGCTTCGCAGTACCAACGTTACCGCCATTGTCAAGCGACGCAACAGTTGAAAAGCTCGAAGCCACGAAGGTGTCGCGGCCGTCTCTGTCGTGGCGTCGAACGCCGTAGTGTAGCTTTGCCCGGTCTTCGCTGGTAAGTTTTCCCACAAGGCTTTTTGTTACCCAGATACAGCCATGACGAGCGAAATCCGAGATGCGGGCCGCCTGATTGATGGTGTCGCCCAATACAACAAGCTCAAAACTTGTGCTTGCCTGAAACGTGCCCAGCCATTCCTGACCTTCGGTAATCCCTGTATTTAAATAGAGCTCGTTGTGCCAGTTCTTTCGAATCTGCCACGCCTTGCTGATTTTCTGCATTTCGCGCCTGACTTCTTGTGCACAGTAAAGCGCGTTGGACAGGTAGTTGCTATCAGGCTCGGGAAAGAAGTAATAGACCATACCGTCGCCGACATGCTTGGCATAGGTACCATGGAAGCGCCGGAAAATCGGTCCCATGGCGGCCCAGATTTCATTGATGAGCTCAAAATATTCTTCAGGTGGAAGTTCGGAACAAATGCGAACCGAGCTTTGTAGATCCGCGACAAGAACCGCAAGATGAGTCAGTACCGGCAGGCGGCGTTTGAGCAGGCTCCGGATCATCTCGTCGCGGCGCGCCATGAATTCCATCAAGGATATGGTGTCGGAACCTTCGGGTACGGCGGCGATAAAAATCCCTTCGCGGAAGAACGATGCGTAGGTCGTGTGCTCCAGCAGTTGCCCATTGTTCGATTCGTCAGGTAGCGTAATGGGCACATGAAGCATTTGCCGCGGCGCTTCAATCATTGCCTCGGAGAAAAACTGTTGCAGTTGCGCTGCGGTGCTTGCCGTAAGGCCTTGGCACAAAACATGGAACTGATTGGCTGGCAAACGGGCTTTTGCCAGTCCCGCATGAAAGCGCATGAGTTCCTCGGAGGCGCCTTGGTCAGCCAACAGTCGAAACACGCGGCGTTCATCGCAAGTCGCGGGCAGGGTCTCAATGCCTCCAAATACCGCCTTTTGGGCGGCGGAATTGAACCAGATCAGCTCGAAGTTGTAGTTCAGCATGTAGGCCGGATGCGCGATTTCATCCACCGTCAGCCTGAGCTCGCTACCCGGTAGGGCAGGGGGCAGCACTTTAGGCGGAGGATCAGAAACAGGCACAGCCTTCAAATGTGTCGGCAGATCCAAGTTGTCACTCTTGTCGCTTTCTGCCCGCGCAGAGACAAACCGTGAAACGATTTCAGCCATGCTCAATCCTTCCCCTTTTAGCCTTCTTATCTGTCTAATTTGTTCTTCCGCTTCATCGGGGAAATATCCCAATTGACGGGGACCATCACCCTCGCTCCCAGGGTTCATCACTAGTGGGCGGCGCAACAGCCCAAACTTAATATAGTTATTGAGCGTTGCCCTGGATATCCCTGTTTTATTAAGAAGTTCTTTGCTAGATATCATGCAGGTCCGGTTATCTGTGGAGTACAGGATTTGCTGTCTAAGTAATTATTGGACAGACAAAGTTGAATGTCAATCAGAAGATAGACAGTCTAGCGCCGGGTGTGGGGTAAACACTTCAAATCCAGACTCCGCAGATTGTTTGAGCTTGGGACAAAGGTGATTGACAAGCGGAACCTCCAGCCAGCGAGCTTGCACCTGGTTTTGGGCGGGGCTGCTTGCCGGTTGAAATCGGCCTGTATCCGCCGTCGTCCGCCCAGGCGCACATCTCGGTCGCGTCAGGTTTTTCGAAAAGAGCACGCCACTCTTGGCCTAGTCTGCAACTACGCAATTCGTGATTCAAAAGTCGGCGCTGGTAACACGGCGGTGGCCCGCACCGGCAGGCCCGGGGCGGAAGAATGTGAAGCCCTGACGGCGCTGCGGGATTTCGGGTAAAGGTCGGCGGGACGGCACTCGGCCTTGGTCTCTCACTCCGCCGGACGGCTGAAGCTGGCGATTCCGATGCGCTGGGCACCGACCAGCCACATCCTGATGCCCACGCTCGTTGTCACCGATTCCACGTCGCGGTTGCGGTAAGGCTTCGGCAGGCAGGTATCGGTCGGGGTGGGGAGCGCCTGGCCGTCCAACGCGCCGGACTGCAATACCTTGCCCGAGGCCCAGCGCCGTTCGACGATTACCAAATCGCGCGGGATGCGGACCGGAAACGCGAAGCCGTCCTGTGTCCACATCGGAGTCAGGAGCGAAGCCTGCGTCGTCGCCTCAGCTGGTCCTGCTGTCCAGTCGGAGCGGTGCGGGCTGCCTTCCGCATCGCGCCAATACATACGCCAGCGCGGAGCGGGATCGGCGGCGAGGCGGAAGACATGGAAATCTTCGCCGTCCCGGCACAGGATGCTGCCGGTGCTGTCGGTGGCCAGCAAGTACTGGCCGCCCCGTTCCCATTCGATGCGCTCGACCTTTACACCGGGTGGAGCCTGCCAATGTTCGGTGAGCACCTCGCCGATGTCGGGCAGGAGCAAGCGCCGACGATCCGCGATACGGTAGGCAAGCGGCGACTCTGCAGCCAGGCCGCGCTGCATATGCTGTGCACCGAGATCCAGTTGATGCACCCATGGCGATGCCATGCTGGCCAGGAGAGCCGGTAGTATCACCATCAGCAGGCCGCTGCCTCCTATCGCCGCAGACTCGCCGGCGCTCAGGGAGGGCGTCGCCATGCGGCCGGCGAGCCAGTGCAGGCCGAAATAGACGAGCAGCCCCAGCGAGAACATCAGCAGATAGAACGCCGCCAGTGCTTCCGGGCCGTGGATGGCGCGGGCGGGCAGCCACACAGCCGCGGCGGCGATCAGGCCGATCGGCAGGCTGGTCAGCCGCAGCTGTAGCCAGGCGCTAGCCTTGCCGCGCGCGGCAAAGCGACAGCGTTCTGCGCGCAAGGCCAGCGCAACAAGCAACAAGGCGCCCAGTGCCAGAACGCTCCAGATGACATAGCCCGCCGACATATCGATCACTTCATCGCCTTGATCCAAGCCTGAGCGGCAATCTACCGGAATTGCGCCAAAGGAACAAACCCTGGGCAATACCGAATAAGCCGTCAACCCGAGGGGTGGAAAAATCATCGGCACCTACCGTGTCTCTGCGAGCCTAGCGATGGATCGGCGACATTGAGTAGCCGAGCAGTTTCTTAAAATTCATGTATACACGGTTGGCAGTTTTCGGAAAGCATGCATTGGTCATTTATTCTGACAGGTAGCCAATACTTTTAAGTACCCGCCCCGCCTACGGCATTGCCGAGCAGGCAATCCTGGGACAAGCCCGGCGCTTCGCCGAACCGGGATCGGTCTTTCGGCCCGGAGCCAAAGGCATCGGCGAATGAGTACTGCGCCGGTTTTGTTGCGGCCGCTTTCTTTAAAACCGATGAAATGGACGTGAAAAAGGCCAAAAATCTTGTTTTAATTAGAAATCTTGGCCTTCTTCGGACTGCGTTGATACATGAAATGGTGGAGGCGGCGGGAATTGAACCCGCGTCCATAAGTGCGCCACATACAGTTCTACATACTTAGTCGCGTCATTTGGTTTAACCTGTAACACGCCGACGGACAGGCTGGTTGCAGGCGATTCGCTGGATTTTCGAACTGTGCATCGCGACACTGCACAGCCTTATCTTCTGTATATGATTCCGATGTAGCTTGCGCTACCTGGCCCAGAAGCAAGCCAGTTCGGAAGCCAGCCGCTGTTAAGCGGCTAGAGCGTAACGCTCGTCGTTGGCAGTTAGTGCTTTCCAGATGTATTTACGAGGTACCTGGATCCTCGGTATGCCCTGCATGCTTTGTCACCCATGTCGAAGCCATGT
>JAIPCF010000074.1 GCA_021738385.1 Sulfuritalea sp.
TCAAGGAAGCGACTACCCATGATGCCGATGCCGATACATGCGCCAGCGGCGCCAAGACCGATGATCAGGCCGGCGGCAAGAGCAACAAAACCAACGATTTGTTCCATGACAACTCCTTTAGTAACGAATGACAGATTTTAGGTGGTAAGGATTAATACAATCGGCTAATGACTTTCATGTGCCTGACCGATATAGACCAGCGTCAACATCATGAAAATGAAAGCCTGCAGCGTGATGATCAGAATATGAAATATTGCCCAGACGGTCCCGGCAAAAACCCCACCGATCCACAACAAGCCAGTACCGAAAGTGCCAGCCCAGGCGGCGCCCATCAAGGCAATCAGCATGAAGATCAACTCGCCTGCGTACATGTTGCCGAACAGTCGCATGCCGTGAGATACCGTCTTGGCGACGAACTCGATCATCTGCATTGCAAAGTTAACCGGGTAGAGCAGTGGATGGCTACCGAATGGCGCAGTAAACAATTCATGTGTCCAGCCGCCGATGCCCTTGATCTTTACACTGTAATAGAGGGTCAGCAGAAATACGCCGAGCGACATACCGAGCGTCGCATTGAGGTCGGCTGTCGGCACGACACGCATATAGGCGTGACTGGGGTCATGGCCGGTGGCACCAAATATCAGGGCCCACAAATTGGGCAGCAGATCTACCGGCAGCAGGTCCATTGCGTTCATGAAGAAAATCCAGACAAACACTGTAAGCGCCAGCGGAGCAATAAAGCTGCGGTCGCCATGTACGATCGACTTGGATTGCGATTCAACCATTTCCACCAGGATTTCGACCGCCGCCTGAAAGCGGCCCGGCACTCCGGAGGTGGCTTTTGACGCTGCGCGGGCGAGAACCAGCACTGTCAGCAGTCCAAGGGTTATGGACCAGAACAGGCTATCTAAATGGAATACAGACCAGTCAACCAGCGCGGCCTGCTTGTGACCCAGGTTGTTCAGGTGGGTCAGGTGGTGAACTATGTATTCCGATGCGTTCGGAGCGTGCTCGGTTGCCATGGTCAGGCCTTAATCAGTATCACTAACAAATTCGCTTTCAGCGCCACGAGCAGCCCCGCCAGCAGCGCCAGCCAGTGCAGATCTCGATACGCCCCCGCTACAATCACGAGCAACGCCAGCGTTGCCGCGACCTTTATGAATTCACCTACAAGAAATCCCGCTGCTGATGCCCTGCCGCTACGCGCTGCTGCCCATAGACTCAGTGCAAAAAGCAGATTCGGAATAACCACCGCCGCACCGCCCAATCCTGCCGATATGGCGCCATGCTTCCCTGCCCATATCCATGCCAAACCGGCGACGGCAAATGTTGCAACAATTTGGTGAAGCACGGCCCTAAACATCTGCAAAATCAGGCCGCGTCCGAAAGCCCGCGAATATAGGGTATTGATCGATGGTTGTCAAACATTTTATGGTGCAGCGCGCCATTTCTTCGTAGTCACTATCAATTGATTTTTGTTATTTCGTAGCCTGTAGCTATCTATCTATGTTGATCAATTTGTCAGCCTTTTAGCCTAGCCGTACCAACAAGCCATCCAGCTGGTCCAGACTGCCGAAACGGATGGTGAGACTGCCACTACCTTTGCGATTGGCGCTGATACTCACCGTGGCGCCTAGCCGATCCGAAAGCTCTTCTTCGAGGCGCACCAGATCGCGATTCGGCTTTTTATCGACATGCTTGTTCACCGGGGGATTGAGTTCCTTTGTCACCAAGCGTTCCGTCTCGCGTACCGAGTAGCCTTTGTCGACGACCAATGCCGCAACGCGTCCCTGCTCGCTCTTCGAGAGCGGTAGCAGCGCCCTGGCGTGGCCCATTTCAATGTCGCCGGCCATCAACATATCCTGCGCAGGTTTTGCCAGCTGAAGCAAGCGCAGCAGATTGGTGGCCGCCGAGCGTGAGCGGCCAACGGCATCGGCGGCTTGTTGGTGCGTCATCTGGAATTCGTCCAGGAGGCGCTGCATTCCGGCAGCCTCCTCCAGTGGATTCAGATCTTCACGCTGGATGTTCTCGATCAACGACATCGCCAGCGCCGCCTCGTCGGCGATTTCACGGATCAGCACCGGCACTTCTGCCAAACCGGCGATCTGGGATGCACGCCAGCGCCGCTCCCCGGCGATGATCTCGTAGCGACCATTGCTCACCGGGCGAACGGAGATCGGCTGAATCAGCCCCTGGACCTTTATCGAAGCCGCCAATTCTTCCAGCGAACCGGGATCCATGCGGGTCCGGGGCTGATATTTGCCGGGTTGCAGCATGTCGACTGCCAGCATCTCCTGGCGCTGGGAGTCAGACGAACTATTGGCGGCAAGCAGCGCGTCGAGCCCGCGGCCCAGACCTTTTTGTTTTGGTGGATTCACAGCTTTTCCTTCCAGGAATTGACACGTTCTATCATCTCTTCGGCAAAGGCCAGATAGGCTTGTGCACCCTTGGCGGACTTGTCGAAGAGTACGCCGGGCACCCCATAGCTGGGCGCCTCGGCAAGGCGCACGTTGCGCGGTACCAGGGTCTTGAACACCTTGTCGCCGAAGTGCTCTTCGAGCTGCGCCGAAACCTGATTGGACAGGGTATTCCTCGGATCGAACATTACCCGCAGCAGTCCGATGATCTTCAAATCACGATTCAGGTGCGCGTGAACCTTCTTGATGGTGTTGACCAGATCAGACAAGCCCTCCAGTGCGTAATACTCACATTGCATGGGAATGATCACGCCGTGGGCGGCACACAGGCCGTTCAAGGTCAGCATCGACAGGGAGGGCGGACAGTCGATCAGCACAAAGTCATATTCTTCCTGATGGGCTGCCAGCGCGGTCTTGAGGCGCATTTCACGCAACTCAAGGTCCACCATCTCTACTTCGGCGCCGGCCAGATCGCGATTGGCCGGCAAAACGTCAAACTTGCCGGAAGGTGACTGTACCCGTGCGTGATCAAGACTCGCCAACTGCAGCAGCACTTGATACACCGACGATTTGAGACTGCGCTTGTCGACTCCGCAACCCATAGTTGCATTGCCCTGAGGATCGAGATCCACCAGCAAGGTTCGCTTTCCGTGGGCCGCCAGCCCGGCCGCCAGATTGACGGCAGTGGTGGTCTTGCCGACCCCTCCTTTTTGGTTGGCTATGGCAAATATGTGCATTTTCAGGCTCTCTCAAGAACAAGCAAGTGGCGCTGTGCATCCAGCCCCGGGACATGCAGTTGGACACGATCTACAAGCGCCCAGGCAACTGGCAGGCGCTTCACTTCTTCCTCTGTCGCGAGACCCTTCATGGCATAGAGTCTGCCATTTTGCACCAGCAGGTGTCCCGCAAGCCTTACAAAGTCGACCAGCTCCGCGAAAGCTCTCGATACAACCGCATCGAATTGCCCATCCGGCAGGTCTTCGACACGCCGGCCGATCACGGTGACGTTTGCCAGACCTAGCTCGATCTTCGCCTGTCGCTGAAAAGCCGACTTTTTTTCGACTGTCTCGATCAAGCTCATTTCCATATCGGGGCGGGCGATCGCCAAGGGAATACCCGGCAGCCCAGCACCGCTACCGACATCGGCCCAGCGCCGTCCTGCCAGAGCCGAGTTTTGCAAGGCGGGTAGCATGGACAAGGAATCGAGCAGGTGCTGGGTCAGCATTTCACCCTCATCCCGGATAGCCGTCAGGTTATAGGTGCGGTTCCATTTTTTCAGCAACGCGAGATAGTTCAGCAGCTTTGACTGCGCGTCAGCGGACAGATCAAGTCCCAGGGCGGCCAGGCCCTCCCGTAGTTGCAACGAAAGGCTCATGCTGCCTTGCGCCGTTTCAAGTGAACCAGCAACAGTGATATTGCCGCTGGGGTCACGCCTTGCAGGCGAGACGCCTGCCCCAGGGTCCGCGGCCGCATTTGCGCCAGCTTTTGTCGTACCTCGAAAGACAAGCCATGTACGTCCTGGTAGTCAATATCTTCAGGCAAGGGAAGTAACTCATGGGCGAGACTTTTCTCTACTTCGTCCTTTTGCCGCTCGATATAGCCCTGATACTTGGCCTGGATTTCAAGCTGCTCGACAACGTCGGCAGCGACAATCGGCTCACCAGCACCCGGAAGGCTCATCAGACTTGCATAGCTGACTTCCGGACGGCGCAGCAATTCAAACAGACGGTACTCGTGCTCCATCGGCTGACCAAGCACCCGCATCTGATCCGCCTGCGGCAACTGGCGCGGATTCACCCAGGTGGCTCTCAGTCGCTCGGATTCAAGCGCAATGGCGTCCCGCTTGCGGTTGAACGCGTCCCAACGCAAATCGTCCACCAACCCCAGTTCGCGACCGGCCTCGGTCAGGCGCAGGTCGGCGTTGTCCTCACGCAAGGAAAGGCGGTACTCGGCGCGACTGGTGAACATACGATAGGGCTCGGACACGCCGCGCGTGATCAGATCATCGACCAGCACCCCCAGATAGGCCTGATCGCGGCGAGGCGCCCACGAAGGGAGTTGCTTTGCGCTACGCGCGGCATTGAGACCCGCCAGCAAGCCCTGCGCCGCAGCCTCTTCATACCCGGTAGTGCCGTTGATCTGCCCAGCGAAAAACAGCCCGGCTATTGACTTGGTTTCGAGGCTGTCCTTCAGGTTGCGCGGATCAAAATAGTCGTATTCGATGGCGTAACCGGGGCGGGTGATATGTGCTTTTTCGAGGCCGCGTATAGAACGAATCAGTTCCAACTGGGTATCAAAGGGGAGGCTTGTCGAAATACCCTGAGGATAGATTTCGTGGGTATCGAGACCTTCCGGCTCAAGAAAGATCTGGTGACTGTCCTTGCTCGCGAAGCGATGAATCTTGTCCTCAATTGACGGGCAGTAGCGCGGCCCAACCCCCTCAATGACGCCGGTAAACATCGGCGATCGATCGAGCCCGGAGCGAATGATGTCGTGGGTGCGGCTGTTGGTCTGGGTAATCCAGCACGGAACCTGGCGCGGATGCTGGTCGCTGCTGCCCATGAAAGAAAAAACCGGCACCGGATCGTCTCCAGGTTGAATCTGTACAACGGAAAAGTCGATACTGCGCCCGTCAATACGAGGTGGCGTCCCGGTCTTGAGGCGGCCTACCGGAAGCTGTATTTCTTTCAGCCGTTCAGCCAGCGAGATCGCCGCTGGGTCGCCAAAGCGCCCCGCGCGATAATTGGCCAACCCAACATGGACCAAACCATTCAAAAAAGTACCCGCGGTCAATACAACAGCCGGGGCCTCGAAGCGAATGCCCAGCTGAGTAACCACCCCCGTCACCCTGTCGCCCGCGAGGATCAGATCATCTGCAGCCTGCTGGAACAATGTCAGATTGGGCTGATTTTCCAGGCGCGCGCGGATGGCCTGCTTGTAGAGCTGACGATCCGCCTGGGCGCGCGTTGCCCTCACCGCAGGTCCCTTGGAGGCGTTCAGGATGCGAAACTGGATCCCGGCTTCATCGGTTGCCGCCGCCATCGCGCCACCCAGCGCATCGACTTCTTTGACCAGATGGCCCTTGCCAATTCCGCCAATGGATGGATTACAGGACATGGCGCCCAAGGTTTCAATGTTGTGAGTCAACAGCAGCGTCCGCGCACCCGTGCGCGCTGACGCCAGCGCGGCTTCGGTACCGGCATGTCCGCCACCAATCACGATCACATCGAAAGAGTCAGGAAATTCCACGTCAAATATGCAAACCAAAAAGAGGCGCAATAATACGCCTCTCTATCCAAGAACGCCTATTCAGCGGTAGCAATCCCGCCAGAAATTGGTATCGCGTTGAACAGGAGGATTCTTGCAAGGGTCAGCCATTGTTTCACGTGAAACTCGAGAGCGTTTGTTTCACGTGAAACATCGGGCCAATCGCATAGCCTGATCGCGATCCCTTATCACCTGACTTAGGCAAATACCTCGTACGCCAGCCGAACAATTAGTATCGCAGCCACCACGATAAACACGCCACGCACAAAGCCGCTGCCATGACGCAAGGCGAGACGCGTTCCAAGGAGAGCGCCGACAATATTGAGAGCCGCCATACCCAGCCCAACTTTCCAGAGCACATTCCCGCTCGGAACAAAATAGAACAAAGCCGCCAGATTGGTAAAAAAGTTGACTACTTTAGAGGCGCTTGACGCATGTAGAAAGTCAAGCCGAAACCAATGGACGAAAGCAAAAATCAGAAAGCTGCCAGCGCCAGGACCGAAAAATCCATCATAGAAACCCAGCACCGCACCCACCAACAACGCCCTCCAGCGCTCCTGTCCAACCCGCAATCGAACACCCGACACCGTACCGAAGCTCGGCTTGATCACGGTGTAGACCAATACCAATACCAGCAAACCAAGAACCAATGGTCGCACGACTTCTTTGGGCATCCATGTCACCGCGATGGCACCACCAAAAGAAAATACGAAGGCTGCAATGGATGCCGGCAAGGCAATGCTCCAGGGCAGGGCGATCTTTCGAGCATATCTGATCGCGGCATTGCCAGTACCAAAGACACTGGCGAGTTTGTTGGTGCCAAGCACCACCCCTGGTGACTCGGCCGGCAGCGCCACCAACAAAGCAGGCACCTGAACCAGCCCGCCACCACCAGCCACGGCATCGACAAACCCCGCGAACAAGGCGGCTGTCAGCAGCATGATCAGATTGAGATCGTCCATGCCGCCCCGTTATTTGCCGATGCAAAAGCGCGAGAAGATTTCCCCCAACAGATCATCCGCCCTGAATTCACCGGTAATGCGTGACAGCGCCTCCTGGGCCAGCCGCAACTCTTCAGCGCAGAGCTCGATCTGAGCCAATCGCCGTGCTGCCACCGCCGACTTTTCAGCGGCTACGGCAAGCGCCTCCAGATGCCGCTCACGCGCCAACACCACATCCTCGCCATGACCGCTCCAGCCCGCTACGCGCAACAGCTCGTCGCGCAGAAAACCGATTCCCTCACCCGTTTTTGCCGACAGCCGCAGATGCACACGCCCGGCCTCGGTGAAACGATCTGCTGCCTGCCCTGCCAGGTCACACTTGTTTTCCACAGCGATTCGCTCGATGCCAGTTGGCAGACGTACAGCAATCGCGTGATCCGCCGGAGTTTCACCGCTGCGCGCATCCAGGAGCTGCAGTACTACGTCGGCGCGCTCTATCTCATTCCAGGCACGCTCAATACCGATCTTCTCCACCACATCATCGGTATCACGCAGCCCGGCCGTATCAATAATATGCAATGGGATGCCGTTTATCTGAATGGTTTCTCGCACCGCGTCACGAGTCGTTCCCGCGATCTCGGTAACAATCGCCCGTTCTTCGCCAGCCAGTCGATTCAGCAGGGAAGACTTGCCGACATTCGGCATGCCGGCCAATACCACATGCAAGCCCGAACTCAGAACATGCCCGGCGCGCGCCCGACTTAGCAAGGAATCCAGATCGGCGCGAAACAGGTTCAATCGTTCGACGGCATCGGTATCCGCCAAAACATCGACCTCGTCCTCCGGAAAATCCAGAGTCGCTTCGACCAGCATGCGCAACTCGATCAAGCGCCCAACCAGCGCTTGCACTTCGCGAGAAAACTCACCCGACAATGACCGCAAAGCCGAACGAACTGCGGCCGCCGAGCTGGCCTCGATGAGATCGGCCACCGCCTCGGCCTGAACCAGATCAAGCTTGTCATTGAGAAATGCCCGCTTTGTGAATTCACCAGGATCAGCCACCCGCGCCCCGAGTTCGATACAGCGCGCCAGCAGCATTTGCATCACCACCGGGCCACCATGGCCCTGGAGTTCAAGCACATCTTCGCCGGTGAAAGAATTAGGTGCGGGAAAAAACAGAACGATACCGCGATCAATGGCACAGCCATCAGCCGCCAGGAAATCACAAAGCGTGGCGTGGCGAGGTTGAGGGGTAATTCCGGTCAAGGCCCCGGCAAGCGCCTGTAACTCGCCACCCGACACCCGCACCACTCCAATACTACCCCGGCCAGTGGCGGTCGCAATGGCGGCAATGCTATCGATGCGCGAAGAAACCATCTGAGCGCCCTTTTCTGGGGCCAAGCGCCCCGAATCTCTACCCCAGGATCAACCGGCTGAGTTAGGGCTTACTTCTTTGATCCAGCCTCTACCATGCGAGTAATCTGCCATTGCTGCAGGATCGATAAGGTATTGTTCACTACCCAATAGAGTACCAGGCCGGCGGGAAAGAACAAAAACATGCCGGTAAACACGATCGGCAAGAACAACATCACCTTGGCCTGAATCGGATCCGGAGGGGTCGGATTGAGCTTGGTCTGAATGAACATGGTGGCCCCCATGATCACCGGTAACACGAAAAAAGGATCCTTCACCGAAAGATCGGTTATCCAGCCCAGCCACGGTGCGTTGCGCATCTCAACAGCGCCCAGCAACACCCAGTAGAGTGCGATGAACACGGGAATTTGCACCAATACCGGCAGGCAACCCCCCAAGGGATTAACCTTTTCTTTCTTGTACAAAGCCATCATTTCCTGGTTCAGGCGCGCCTTGTCGTCGCCATAAGTTTCCTTGAGTTTCACCAGTTTCGGCGTCAGCACGCGCATTTTCGCCATCGATTTGTAACTCGCCGCCGACAGGGGGAAAAACGCCGCCTTGATCAGAACTGTCAGCCCAATAATGGCCCACCCCCAGTTGCCAACCAGATTGTGAATGGCAGCCAACACCCAGAAAAGCGGAGCGGCAACTACCGTCAGCCAGCCATAATCAACCACCAGATCGAGTCCGGGCGCGATTTCCTCCAGCTTGCTTTGCTCCTGCGGACCGGCATACAAGGAAACTTCGCTCTTGCCGTCCGCGCCGACAGGAACGATGACACCCGCCGAATACAGATCCGCGCCGACGCTTCGCATGTAGTACTCGCGCTCCGTCCCGACCATCGGTAGCCAAGCAGCAACAAAATAATGCTGAACCATGGCTATCCAGCCGTTGTCAGCCTTCTGAGCAAATTTTGCCTTGTTCTTGAGGATTTCCTCGAAATCAACCTTTTGGAATTTCTCCAGTTCGGTGTAAACCGCCGGTCCGGTAAAGGTCGACACTCCCAGCATCATGGAGTTGCCATCGCCTCCTTCGGCCGGCTTGCCGTCACGCGTCAGTTGATAATAGGCATTAGCTCCCACCGTAGCACCTTCATGGCGCACATCGATCTTGTAGCTGCCACGATGAAAGACATAGGTTTTAGCGATCTTGCCGCCGGCGCCGTTCGCTTCCATTCGCAACTCAAGCTGCTGTTCGCCATCCTTCAACACGTGATCGCCGCCGGCAAGCATCCATTCTGTTTTGTGGTTCGGCAGCCCTTCACCGATCAGGCCGGACTGCGCGAGATATATATGTGCGCTGCCGTTATCCAGCAATACAAAGCGCTTGGACTTGTCCTCTGTGGCGGGATGCTTGACCAGTTCCAACCGGGTTATGTCACCACCCAGGGAAGAAATGTCCGCCGTATACAAATCGGTTTTAACCGTAGCCTTCGCGGCGCCGGCCGTTACCGTGACCGCTGATGCGGCAACACCTGGCACCGCTGCTGCGCCGCTGGCGGCCGGCAAAGTCGGCGTTGGCACCACACCGGCACTCGACGCCTTGGCCCCTGCGGCCGCAGCCACAGGCGGCACCTTGGGCATATTCTGCTTTTGCCAAGCGTCCCAAAGCATGATCAGCGAAAAGCTGAATACCAATAGCAGGATCAATCGTCGGTTATCCATTACAGTCTCGGCAATGATTCATTCAAACTACAAAAAACGAAAATCCAGCGGCGTCTGATACCTCGACAACACGACAGGCCCCATCCAACAATTAGGGAACCGGATCATACCCGCCCGGATGCCACGGATGACAACGGCCAACCCGTTTTGCAGAAAGCCACAGGCCTTTGAACAAACCGTGGCGACGCAGAGCATCCATTGAATAATCGGAGCAGCTCGGGTGAAAACGGCAGCGATTACCCAACATGGGACTAATCGCCAACTGATAGGCGCGAATCAACAACAAAAACGGTTGTGCTAACAAGAATCTCATTGATGATCCAGGGGCAGGCGTCGAAACAGGTTTTCAACTTCCGCACGCCAATTCTTCTTTTGCGCTACATCACTCGCCCTCAGTCCCTTGACCGGCGCTTTCAAGCGCAAAACAAGGTCGCAAGGCGGAAATTCCGACGCCACCAAACGAAAAGCCTCCCGACCTTGACGCTTGATCGCGTTTCGCAATGAAGCTGCGCGCGCCAGCCGTTTAGGTACTATTAAACCAAGCCGGGGCTTGGCGCCGGGAGCGGCCAAACAATAATGTAAATCGAAAACACTGCTGCGAACTACTCTCCGGGCCGCCATGACAGCTTTAAATTCTCCCGGCCGATGCAAGCGCTGATCCGGACCAAACAAAACCGTCCGTTTAGACAGCGAGACGATGACGGCCCTTGGCACGACGCGCGCGAATTACGGCACGACCGCCGCGGGTACGCATGCGCACAAGGAAGCCGTGTGTGCGCTTACGGCGCACAACCGAAGGCTGATAGGTGCGTTTCATGACTATATCCCCCGAACAAAGAAAAACGGGGGATTACAGCGGTTTGCGGGTCATTTGTCAAGGACATCAACTTTGGCCGGCTGTGGATAACTCTGATTGAAACCGCTAGAATGCGCATTCACCCGAAGCAGCTGGGTGACCAAAAAAGTAGATTTCCGCATTGCCTTTTCCTGTCGCACTTCACGCCGAGTCTATCCAATCGTAATGAGTGAATTCTGGTCCACCTGCATGAACCGCTTCGAGCAGGAGCTTCCGGCACAGCAGTTCAACACCTGGATCAAGGGTCTGCGCCTTGAAAAAGACGAGTCGGGGCCGACTCATTTTCGCCTTGTTGCCCCAAATCGATTTGTCCTGCAGTGGGTACGGGAGCGCTATCTGGCTCAAATTGAAGCTCTAGGGCTCGAATTCTTTTCGACCCCTGTCAGCATCAACCTGGGTGTTGCTGAAAATGTGACTACAACGCTGCCTGAGATAGCCGATAGTGAAGTGACAATTGAAGTAGTACCGGAAACAGCGGTAGTCAAAACCATTACTCCTAGCAGACCAGGTGATCCAGCGTACGAAAAGACCCGGCTCAACCCGGAATTCACTTTTGACACCTTGGTGACCGGTCGTGCCAACGATCTGGCACGCGCCGCTGCCCAACAAGTCGCGATAAATCCAGGGATTTCCTATAACCCCCTGTTTATATATGGTGGTGTTGGTCTAGGTAAGACTCACTTGATCCACGCTATCGGCAATTCCATTTTTTCCAGCAACCCCACAATGGAAGTGCGTTACGTCCACGCTGAAGACTACTTTTCAGACGTGGTCCGCGCTTTTCAACAGAACTCACGCGAGGCTTTCAAGCGTTACTACCGTTCACTTGACTTGTTGCTGATAGACGATATTCAGTTTTTCAACCGTAAAGATAGGACCCAGGAAGAATTCTTCTATGCATTTAATGCCTTGGTCGAGGCGAAGAAACAAATCATTATCACTTGCGATACCTATCCAAAAGATGTTCAAGGCCTTGAAGAACGCTTGGTTTCACGTTTCGATTGGGGACTCACGGTCGCAATAGAGCCACCAGAGCTCGAAATGCGCATTGCCATCCTCAAGAAAAAGGCCGAGGCGGAACACATTACAGTTTCAGATGACGTCTCGTTTCTGATCGCAAAGAATCTTCGTTCCAATGTCCGCGAATTAGAAGGAGCACTCAATAGAGTTGTTGCATATGCTCGATTTCATGACCGAGAAATCAATCTTGACGTTGCAAAGGAAGCTTTACGAGACATCATAGGAGCGACAAACCGTCAGATATCCTTGGAATTGGTTCAAAAAACTGTGTCGGATTTTTACAAGATCAAGGTCGCCGACATGTACTCGCAAAAACGCACACGAGCCATCGCTCGACCTCGTCAGGTAGCCATGTGGCTTACTCGCGAACTGACCTCCCACAGTCTTCCTGAAATTGGCGAAGCTTTTGGCGGGCGTGATCACACCACCGTAATGCATGCATGCCGCACCATCATTGATTTACGTGGAAAAGACAGCCGACTCAACAATGATCTACATGTTCTGATGCAAACAATCAAAGGCTAAACCATGTGCAGATCATCTGGTCAAACTATTGAAGGATTGTGGATAAGCCTGGATAACTCTCAGTAACCGAGAAACCATTCACAATCACCCACATCTAAACAGCTAACTTTTCAACAAACTTATTAACGGTACAATTCATTGTATTTATTAAATAATAGACGGTTATACACAGATAGCTCTCTCCCTTATTAATATTAAGAGATTTATATATGCTCCTATTTAAAGGTCCACGTGATCAGCTTCTCTCTCCTTTACAGTCGGTATGCGGCATCGTCGAAAAACGTCATACGCTACCCATACTTTCCAACGTGTTAATGGAAAAGGATGGCGAAAAACTGACATTGCTGGCAACAGATATCGAGATACAAATCACAACCCAAACGCCAACTGTGGGTTCGGACAAAGCTGCCATGACCGTAGCTGCGAGGAAACTGCAAGACATCTTGCGTTCCCTTCCGGAAACTGCGGAAGTAAGTTTGACGCTGGATGAGAAACGATTGCAATTGAAAGCGGGTAAGAGCCGATTCAACCTTCAAACGCTACCTGCTGAAGACTTTCCAAGGATGACCTTGGTTGAAGGACAACCCACCCGTCTATCGATAACTCAAGGGCAAATGAAACGTCAGCTTGCTCTGGTTCAGTATGCGATGGCGCAACAAGACATTCGCTATTACCTTAACGGGTTACTGCTGGTTACCAAAGGCAATGAACTACGTATGGTGGCAACCGATGGTCATCGGCTCGCTTATGCATCTGAGATGCTAGCGGACGCGATAACACCGATCGAAGTGATTCTGCCGAGAAAAACAGTGTTGGAACTTTCCCGACAATTATCTGACAGCGACGAACCCTTCGAAATCATTCTGACGCCAACCCAGGCTCGCTTCAAATTTGGAAGCATCGAACTTGTCTCGAAGCTGATTGATGGAAAATTCCCAGACTATGAGCGCGTCATTCCACAACACCATAGCAAACTCATCAATTTGTCGAGAAACGCGCTTACTGCTTCTTTGTTGCGGGCGGCAATTCTTACCAATGAAAAATTTCGTGGTGTTCGCTTGGTTCTTGGCGCCGGCAGCCTAAAAATAATTTCCAGTAATGCAGAACAGGAAGAAGCACAAGAAGAAATTGAAATTGAGTACGAAGGTGATGCGCTTGATGTTGGTTTCAACGTAACCTATCTACTTGACGTTCTGAACAATGTAAGTAATGAAACAATTGAACTGCATCTTGCAGACGCCAATTCCAGTGCTCTTTTTGTACTTCCTGGAAACGAGACATTTAAATATGTCGTTATGCCAATGCGCATTTAATATCTAAAACAAACAAACTTATGATTGACAGTAGAAACTCGCCCGCGTACGACGAGTCCAGCATTCAACAACTTGAAGGACTTGAGGCTGTAAGGAAGCGTCCGGGTATGTATATCGGCGACACCTCCGATGGCACCGGTTTGCACCACATGGTTTTTGAAGTCGTCGACAACGCTATCGACGAAGCACTGGCAGGTCATTGTGATGACATTGTTGTCACGATTCATACCGACAATTCGATTTCTGTAACCGATAACGGCCGGGGCATTCCAACAGGCGTCAAGTTTGATGACAAGCACGAACCAAAACGTTCGGCTGCAGAAATCGTCATGTGCGTATTGCATGCTGGTGGCAAATTCAATCAGAACTCCTACAAGGTTTCTGGAGGTTTACATGGCGTTGGTGTGTCTTGTGTCAACGCCTTGTCGAAATGGTTGCGCCTCACCATCCGTCGTGATGGGAAAAAGTATTTCATGGAATTCAATCGCGGCCATGCCATCGATCGCGTGATTGAAAACCAGAATGGTGTTGAAGTATCGCCACTAAAAGTTATCGGAGATACCGAACAAAGGGGCACGGAACTTCATTTCATGGCCGATGAGGAAATTTTCGAGAACGTCGAATTCCACTACGAAATTATCGGCAAGCGTTTGCGTGAGCTTTCCTTTTTGAACAACGGCGTCAAAATCAAGCTGATCGATCAGCGCACCGTCAAAGAAGAAGATTTTGCCTTCTCAGGCGGGGTCAAGGGGTTTGTCGAGTACATCAATCGAACCAAAACCGTATTGCATCCCTCGGTGTTTCATTCTTCCGGAACTTCAGTCCAGAACGGAGTCGATATTGACGTCGAAGTTGCCATGCAATGGAATGACTCCTATGCTGAGCAGGTGTTATGTTTTACCAACAACATACCGCAATCAGACGGTGGTACCCACCTTACCGGACTGAGAGCGGCGATGACCCGGGTCATCAACAAATACATTGAAGAAAACGAGATCGCCAAGAAAGCCAAAGTGGAGATTTCTGGTGATGACATGCGTGAAGGCCTTGCCTGTGTGCTGTCGGTCAAGATGCCCGATCCAAAGTTCGCATCTCAAACCAAAATGAAGCTGGTTTCTTCCGAGGCCCGTCCAGCCATTGAGGAAGTCGTTGCGCAAAGACTGGCTGATTTCCTTCTGGAACACCCGCTTGATGCCAAGATCATTACCGGCAAGATTGTGGAGGCGGCAAGGGCGCGCGAAGCTGCGCGCAAGGCGCGCGATATGACGCGACGCAAAGGGGTGCTGGATGGGCTTGGTCTGCCAGGAAAATTGGCGGACTGCCAGGAAAAGGATCCATCGTTGTGCGAAATCTATATCGTCGAGGGTGATTCCGCCGGCGGCTCGGCCAAGCAGGGTCGCGATCGAAAGTTTCAGGCCATCCTGCCGCTACGCGGCAAGGTACTTAATGTCGAAAAAGCCCGTTACGACAAGGTTATTTCAAGTGAGCAGATCGTAACTCTGGTGACGGCGCTTGGTTGTGGCATCGGCGTTGAAGATTTTGATATTGCCAAATTGCGCTACCACCGCATCATTATCATGACCGACGCCGACGTTGATGGCGCTCATATTCGTACGTTGCTACTTACCTTTCTCTATCGGCAAATGCCCGAACTGGTCGAGCGCGGGCATATCTACATCGCACAGCCGCCGCTGTACAAGATCAAACATGGCAAGACAGAGACCTATATCAAGGACGACCACGAACTCAACCAGCACTTATTGCGCTTGGCGCTGGACGGCACACAACTGACACCGCGCACCGGAGCTGCTGTAATTGAAGGGGAGGCCTTGGGAGCATTGGCCCGCGCCTATCTGCTCTCAGAGGCAGTGATCCAGCGCGTCACCGACTTTATCGACGGCGAAGTACTGCATACCTTGTTGGCTCACGACATTGCTGTAGATACCTCAAGCGAAGCTGCCACTCGCGACAGCGCCGAGAGGATAGCTCGCCACCTTTCTCCTGAAGTCCGTATCGAGTCGCGCTTCGACGAGAAGCACGAACGCTGGATGCTGGTCGTGATCCGCATGCGGCATGGCAACTTGCGCACCGGTCGCATCGACGAGGATTTTCTTCTCTCGGGCGACTATCTGCAGATTCGCCGAACCGCTGAAATGATTGCCGGACTCATGGGCGAAGGAGCCGTCATCAAGCGCGGTGAGAAGTCGCTGGCGGTTACTAGCTTTGCTGATGCCATGAAATGGATGTTGAACGAAGTTGAGCGTGGTCTCGGTAAGCAGCGTTACAAAGGTTTGGGTGAAATGAATCCGGGACAACTGTGGGAAACCACCATGGATCCGGCGGTGCGCCGCCTGCTGCGTGTGCAGATCGATGATGCCATCGTTGCCGACGAAATCTTCACGACGTTGATGGGCGACAATGTTGAGCCACGTCGCGCCTTCATTGAGTCAAACGCGTTGTACGCGCGCAATATCGACGTTTAGTTCTGAACGCAG
>JAIPCF010000075.1 GCA_021738385.1 Sulfuritalea sp.
GGGCTATGGATATGTGGATAGCTCGCCTGACGGCGACCTCCCCACATACCCACAGCCCCGCCAAACGCCAGATCTTTTTTATTTGGATTTCAACGTCAAAACCGATTACTCAGACTCAAACCTCGATTGGAATGGACTAGGTGCCCGAGCTTTGTTATGCACTTCCCATTTGATGGTAAATGTGCGTTCGTTTTTTTTTATGTCGGACGCGCTGCAGTTGCGCCAATGTTCGCTGCACTGCAGCATACAAATGCGTGCGACAGAAGCCTTTGCGGGGGTATTGCTGTAAGCCTTTAGTAAGTAGCGATCACTATAGTTGGTCGGGCTATCGTCCCATATAGTGTCAGCGGATCATGTAAATACGGATCCAAATACTATTCATAAAACTAGGAGGGGAAATATGGATAAGAGCGCTTCGGCCTATTGGTCGGCAACGCTAGGCTTATTGACCAAAATACTAATTATTTGGTTCTTGGTCTCTTTTGGTGCAGGCATTCTGTTTGCATCCATGTTGAACGGCATCAGTTTGGGCGGTTACCCGCTTGGATTCTGGTTCGCGCAACAAGGATCGATGTACATCTTCATCGCACTGATTTTCTGGTACGGAAAGAAGATGGGCGAGATCGATCGCGAATTTGACGTTCACGAAGAATAAGGGGCCCACACATGGATCTGCAAACTACGATTTACCTATTTGTCGGCGGGAGCTTTGCGCTCTACATCGGCATCGCTATTTGGGCGCGTGCCGGCTCCACCAGCGAGTTCTACGCTGCGGGTGGTCAAGTGCCTCCGGTACTGAACGGTATGGCGACCGCAGCGGACTGGATGTCAGCCGCTTCCTTCATCTCGATGGCCGGCCTGATTTCAAACATGGGTTACGGCGGCGGCCTGTTCCTGATGGGCTGGACGGGCGGCTACGTGTTGCTGGCGATGCTGCTGGCTCCTTACTTGCGCAAGTTCGGCAAGTTCACGGTGCCCCAGTTCATTGGTGATCGCTTCTATTCGAAGTCGGCCTCAACCGTCGCTGTGCTTTGCCTGCTGGTCGCATCGCTGACCTACATTATTGGTCAGATGACGGGTGTCGGCGTGGCCTTCTCGCGCTTCCTAGGCGTTTCGAAGGAGGTCGGGATTTACGTCGGTATGGGCATCGTGTTTGCCTATGCGGTGTTTGGCGGCATGAAGGGCATCACCTACACCCAGGTGGCCCAGTACTGCGTGCTGATCATGGCCTACGTCATTCCGGCGATCTTCATTTCCATGCACATTACCGGTAACCCGATTCCGCAATTGGGTCTGGGCTCCAACCTTGTCGGTCAGGACATATCCCTGCTCGCCAAGCTGGATACCGTAGTGACGGAACTGGGCTTCGGCAAGTACACCACCAGCCTGCCTGGCAGCACCTTGAACATGTTCGTATATACGATGTCGCTGATGATCGGTACCGCCGGTCTGCCGCACGTCATTATGCGATTCTTCACCGTTCCCTCGGTTGCTGCTGCACGTAGCTCCGCCGGCTGGGCGCTGGTGTTCATCGCGATTCTGTACACGACAGCTCCTGCTGTTGCTGCGATGGCCAAGTTCAATCTGATCGGCACAGTAAACACAGGAGCGATGACTGCTGAGAAGAGCATTTATGCACCTGATGCCGCTCTCGAGTATGCAAAGCGCCCAGACTGGATGAATCGCTGGGAAAAAACGGGCCTGCTGAAGTTTACCGACAAGAACGGTGACGGACGCATCAACTACTACAACGACAAGTCCAAGGACCCGGCATTCCTGGCGAAGGCCGAACAAGCTGGCTGGAAGGGCAACGAGTTGACGGTTAACGCCGATATCATCGTGCTGGCTAACCCGGAAATCGCGTTGTTACCCAACTGGGTGATCGCTCTGGTTGCCGCGGGTGGTCTGGCTGCTGCGTTGTCTACAGCGGCTGGCTTGCTGATGGCTATCTCGTCTGCTATTTCGCATGATCTGGTAAAGAACGTTTTCGTACCGGACATCAGCGAAAAAGGTGAGTTGTTGACCGGCAAAATCGCGATGGCAGCTTCGATTGTAGTTGCTGGCTATCTGGGATTGAACCCGCCAGGGTTTGCGGCTGGAACCGTGGCACTGGCCTTCGGTATTGCCGCTAGTTCGCTGTTCCCGGCAATCATGATGGGTATCTTCTCCAAGAAGATGAACAAGGAAGGCGCCATGGCCGGCATGTTGGCGGGTCTCTTCGTCACCCTGTTTTATGTGTTTGCACACAAGGGTCTGTTCTTCATCAAGGGTACAGGCTATCTTGACCTGATCGGCGGCGCCAACAGCTTCTTCGGCATCACCCCTGAAGCCTTCGGTGCCATCGGCGCCCTGGTCAACTTCGGCGTGGCGTTTGCCGTGGATAAGGTGACCAAGGAACCACCCGAGCATATTCAGGCCATGGTCGAAGCGGTACGTGTGCCGCGTGGCTCCAAGGCTGTGGATGGTGCGCACTAAGTTGCACTAAGGGTTCGTCCCTGAAGCTGCCGCGCGGGTGCCAACCCGCCGGCGGCCAGTTTTCCCGGCCCCGCTGGAAATTTCGGCGGGGCCGTTTCGTTTCCGGGTCGGCTAAACTTGGCCCAGCCCGGTCGAACAGAGAGGAATGCAGATGGTTTTTGATATCAACGTCGCCATAAGCTGGATCTTGTTTCTGGCGCTTTTCCCAATAAGCTTTTTTTGGTTGCGGCGCGCCTGGCGAATCATATTCAAACAAGACTTTTCAGAGGTTGGGCTCAGAAAAGGTGAGCCACCAGAGAATCCCAAGAAATTTGCGCCCTATGCCGCTGCAATCAACCTTATCGGTGGGGGAATCGTGGTCGGGGTAATTCTTGGTGTTGTATCCGGTGAAATGGAATATCAAACCTGGTCGGCGATTGCCGGCTCGACAATCTGGATGAAATTCATTTTTGATTTCATTCTGAGCCGGCATGCCCACCCCATTGTTCCGGCCAAGAAAAAGCCCGACACAGAGTCGGGCCCGAAGCCTTAATGAAGCGGCTTTCCTAGAGCTGGTAGTTCATTTTGATGCGTTGTTGCAGCTTTTTCGCCTGGCGAAAAGCTTCCTTGAGAATGCGTCGGTCGAGCTGATTCAGGCTACCGATAAAAATACGGTTGTCACCGGGCCTACCTTGCCCTGTTTCCAGGTGTTGATGGCGCAGACGCAGCAGCTGGATAAAATTGAATGCGTCGATCAAGGCTTCGACTTCTTCTCCCGCTCCACCCTTCTCTCGGGCGGTACGGCGCAGTCGCGCTACTGTTGATGCGGCCTCGATTCCATGGGCCAAGGCCAGTACCCGAGCCGAGTCCACAAACAAGCGCGCACCGGATTTCTTCAGATCGATAAAGGCCTTGCCGTTCTCGTCGGATTCGACGACAAAATCGCGGATCATTCCCAGCGGAGGAGTGGCCGTCATCGCGTTGGCTGCCAGCATATGTTGAAACGCCGTGTCTGGAATGCTCAGCTTGAAAAGATGTTCGTGCATTCGCTGCGCCAGCTCGCGCGCACCGTGTATTGCGCGAAAATCGAAGAAGATGGTTGCGTTGAGCAAGGCTTTCGGTTGCGGGCTGTTGATCCAGCCTGAGAATTTTGCCTTCCATTCATCCAGCGTCAGACACCACTGCGGGTTGCTGGCCATGATATTGCCCTTGCAAAGCGGGAAGCCGCAACGGTCGAGGTCGGCATTGACGTCGGTGGCAAAGGTCAGCAGGCGTTTGCGGATTCCGTCAATCTCACCTTCTGCCGGCTTGACGAAAACGATACCATTGTCCTGATCGGTTGACAGGGTCTGTTCTTCTCGACCTTCGGAACCAAAGGCGAGCCAGCTCCATTCAATATCATCCAGCGTATGCCGTTGCAGGTTGAAATTGATCACGCGTCCGGTAACCGCGTCATTCAAGGCCGAGATGAACTGGGTCAATTGCTCTGCACCCACACCTTGAGCCAGCATATTGAAGGCCGATTGCTGTACATCATTCAAGGCGAGCTTCAGTGCGTCAATGCTCTCTGCAGAGTCAATGGCGCGTCTGACCTGTCCAACATTGACCCTTTGCAGAGCGAACAGATCCCGTTCCGAGATAACCCCGGAAAGCCTCCCTTTGTCGCCGACCAGCACGAGATGGCGGATGCCGTTTGACGCCATGGCGAACATCGCGTCGTAGGCGCTCGCGGTGTCCGGCAGCATTTTTGGACGTCCGGACATGACCGAGGTAATCGGGTTTTCCAGAGGGGTGTGGTTCAGCACGATTCGATTCAGTACATCTGACTGGGTCAGCAGACCGATCGGCGCCTCATGGTCGTCAACCACAACGATTGAACCAACCTTGTTTTCACCCATGATTTCCACTGCGCGCTGTATGCTTGCAGTAGCAGCGACGGAAATTGGGGCGCGCTTGATCAGGGCCTGCAATGGCGTACTGAGCGATTGTTGCTCACTGGCCTGTTGCGACAAATAGGCTTGCAGTTGTTGTCTGGACTGGTTGACCAGGGTGGCCAAATAGCCACCGCAATGACGGCTGAATTCCGGACTGATCGCCATCAATTTGTGAAAACTTGCCGCTGGAAGTTCGTAAGCATCAACTTCCGTTGCTGCGGTGTAGATATTCGTCGAAGCGCGGCATCCGGACAGTGCGCCGATGGGAAAACATTCGCCCACTGAGAGCGTCAGACGTATTTCACCTGTTGCTCCTGCCTCCGACGCTTGCACTCTGCCTTGAGTGACAATAAGCAACGCACGTGGCTCACCTTGTTCAGGGGATATCAGTACGCTATTGGCCGGGAAGGTGACTGCTTTGAGCTGGCTGTCTAAAAACCTCATAGCCTCGGGTTCAAAGCGATCAAAAGGCGGATAGCGGCGAAGAGTTTCGGATGGCGGCGGAGAGGTCATTTCTGGTCTGGCGAATCGAGAGACAATTCTTCATTTTAATTGACTCAGACCGCACTGCACCATTTTCAAACGTCAGAAGCCCCAGTTCGTGCAAAGCTTGCCGCTGAATCAGACACATTGCAGTATGTTTGCTTCGCAGTAGGCAACTCTCAAATACGCTAAACCAATCCAGCACCAGAACAGTAGAAAGAACGCCGCAAAGGGCAAGTGCCGATCGAGAATCTGTGATGGCGATATCTTGCGAACCACTTTCAGTATCGGTGTGGTAACGATAACGAACAACCTATAGACAGTATTGTCATGCCGACGAGTCCCCGCGAGTAGCGCCAGCAGTCCGCGACCCAGCAGGAACCACAGTGCGACCTCGATCACCGCCCGTAGCGTTGAAAGAATGAGCAGTTCAGGGTGGCTCATGGTATGTTTCTTGTCCTTTTTTTTTTTGGAACGACCAATTTCATGAAATTCGAACACTGGTGGCATTATGCCCGCGGCTGGTTGTTCCATTTTTTTGGTTGGGATGATCGAGCGTTCGAAGACTACCGTGCGGCGTTTTGCATCAATCCGCAGGATGTCCAATCGGCGCGACATCTGGCGGCCATCGCGGCTAAGCGGCAGCAGTTCGATGTGGCCGAAAAATGGTTTGAGGCGGCGCTCACGCTGGCGCCAGAGGACGGTGCTGGCTGGTTCAATCTTGGTTTCGTACGCGAGCGCGCGGATCAACCCGCACAGGCGATCAAGGCTTTCAACGAAGCCGTGCGTCTGGTACCCAGCCAGGACCGCGCCTGGTATGGAATGGGGCTTGCACATGCCCGCTTGGGACAGCACGGCGAGGCCGCGAAAGCGTTTGAAAAATCCGTCGCGTTGCAACCCATGAACGGCGAGAGTTATTATCAATTGGGTATGGCCTATCACTACGCTAACTGTCCGGACGATGTAGCGCGTATCGTCAAGCGTCTGGTCGAGTTCGAGCCAAAGCGCGCGAAGAAACTGGCGCAGGATGCGGCGCGCTCGGACTTGTTGAGGATCGTTCCTGAGCTTCCGTTCTGAGCATTCAACAGTCGGCGCGGTATTAAAGTCGGTGATGGCGAGACGGCAGATTGCCCGTTAGGAGGCGCGGCGCGTGCTTTGCATGCCTGGAGCGCTCCTTCGGAGGCAGGTGCTTTGCATGCCTGGAACGCTCCTTCGGAGGCAGGCAAAAAAAACCGGTTCGTGGATATCCACGAACCGGATTAACGGGGCGGGCATTTTTTCCCTTGCCCCTCTCCTCCTCCAAAAGCCTTCTTAGCGAGCCTTGGCTCCTGCCGAAAGTGATGTGCTGAAACTCGGGTAACGCACGTGGTCAACCATATCCTGAATATCCTTACTTGGCGCAGGGGAAATCAGACTTCCAATTACTACACCCAGAAATCCGGCGGGGATACCAAAAGTTCCTGATGCTATCGGATCGATGTCCCACCAAAGAGGCGCATTGACCCCAAAGAAAGGATACGTCAGGTACATGTAATAGGCGCAGACGCCCAGACCCAGACTCATGCCCAGAACAGCACCGAGCCAGTTGGCCCGTTTCCAGAATATACCAGCCACGAGGGCCGGGAAGAAACCCGAGGCGGCCAGTGAAAAGGCCGCACCGACCAGAAACAAAATGCTGCCCGGTTTCTGGCTGGTGACATAGGCGGCCAGCAAAGCGACACATAGCAATAATCCTTTGGATACTGCCAGGCGCCGTATTGTTGACGCATGGGGGTCAATCATCTTGTAGTACAAGTCGTGCGACATGGCGTTGGCAATAGTCAGCAGCAGGCCGTCGGCAGTCGACAACGCTGCAGCCAGACCGCCAGCTGCCACCAGGCCCGAGATCACATACGGCAAACCGGCGATTTCAGGAGTTGCCAGAACGATCAGATCGCCGCCGATGACTATTTCAGCCAGTTGCACGATGCCATCCTTGTTGATGTCGGCTATGTTCATCAGCGATTTATCCACGGCCGACCAGTTGCTGACCCAGGCTGGAAGCGATGAAAAGCTCGAGCCGACCAAATGGCTATAAACCTCGAATTTGGCCAGAATCGCAAGCGCTGGCGCGGTAATGTAAAGCAAAAAAATGAAAAACATCGACCAGAATACGGAGACGCGCGCTTCCTGGACCGAGGGTGTTGTGTAGTAGCGCATCAGGATGTGCGGCAACGCGGCGGTGCCGATCATCAGGCAGGCCACCAGGGCCAGGAAGTTCTTCTTGGCGATTCCGCGGTTTGCCTCGACTTCTTCCAGCGTCGCGCCATTGGCGGTGAAGGCCTCGGCATGGGGCTTCACCGGTTCCGCACGCGCGATCACGGTCGCCTCGGCGGTCCAGGCATCTTTTGCCGCGGCAGCGTCGCGAGGAAAATCCCTGACCGCCCTTTCGGCGGCATCGATGGTTCTTGGATCAGCCGTGGGTGAGGCCTGCAACTTGGCGGCTGCGTCTACAAGTTTTGTCTTTTCGGCGGCGAGGAAAGCGTCGCCGTTGGTTTCCAGACCCCTCAGCTTGTCGTTTGCCATCGCCGCGCGCTTGCGAAATATGACCCGTACCGACTCTTCCTTGGCACCTTTTGGACTTGCCTTGTCGTTGAATTCCTTTTCGAGCGCGGTGACCTTGGGCAGCGCCGAAGTGTAGGCGGCGATTTGTGGAAACGGTATTCCTGTGTGTTTCACCGAGAGCCAGACGACCGGGATCATGTAGGCCATGATCAGGATGATGTATTGGGCTACCTGGGTCCAGGTGACTGCCTTCATTCCTCCAAGGAAGGAGCACACCAGAATTCCGGAAAGTCCGACGAACACGCCGACCTGAAATTCAAGACCGGTAAAGCGCGCAGTGATGATGCCGACGCCGTAGATCTGCGCGATTACATAAGTAAAGGAACAGGCAATAGCGGCAACTATGCCAATGAACCGTGGCAAGTGGCCACCGAAGCGCGCGCCGAGAAAGTCGGGGACCGTGAATTGGCCGAACTTGCGCAAATAGGGTGCGAGCAGCAGCGCAACCAGACAGTAGCCACCTGTCCATCCCAGCACGAAGGCCAGTCCGTCATAGCCCATGTGATACAGCGTACCGGCCAGACCGATGAAGGATGCCGCCGACATCCAGTCGGCGCCTGTCGCCATGCCGTTGAATAGCGCCGGAACCCGTCGCCCGGCGACGTAATATTCGCTGACATCTGCTGTTTTCGACATGAACCCAATGCCCGCGTACAGCATGATGGTCGCGAACAGAAAGATGTAGCCAAGGATTTTTACCGGTACGCCGATCTGTTCAAGAATGCCGACAACAATGACGAAGGAAATGAAGCCGATGGTGTAGAAGGCGTAGTAGCGTTTCAGGTTAGCAAAAAACTGCGACTGCGCAACCTTGTGCCCGAGCACTAGTCCAAATCCCCCGAATCGACACCGTAGCTGCTGTCGATTCGATTCATGTAACGGGCGTAGTACCAGATGATGCCTACATAAATGATCAACGAACCCTGCGCCGACATATAGAAACCCAACGGCCCTATAAAGGTGATCTCGTTGAGTTCCCGGGCATACCAGCTGACGACGAAAGTCGCTACGAACCAAAGCACGAGCAAAGCTGAGGTCATCCTAAGGTTCTTGCCCCAGTACTTTTTGTGCCGCTCGGTGAGTTGCATGTGGCCCCTCCTGTCTCTGGCTTCGCAGCGTAGCCTGGAGCCCGCCGTCGCTGAGACGCACTCCGGGTTTTGCCCTGTATCGTGCGCTTGCCGCATTTCGGAGCAATGCCAAACCTCTGAAAACTACCCATGGCCCCGCGCGACAAGCATTGTCGATCAACAAGCCTGACAGGGCGCTTACAGGCCGGCTGAAAGGTTTTCCGCTAAGTTTGGACCGTTGCTGCCGGCGTACCTGATTCCTCAGTCTTGTGTTGAGGAGGAAAACTGACGCGGAACAGACTTCCCCGACCCCTGCTGCCGGTCAGTAAATCGATCCGGGCCTGATGCAGTTCCGCAATTTCGGCCGCAATCGCCAAGCCCAGTCCGCTGCCATCCGCATCCGTTCCAAGTACACGGTAAAAGCGCTCAAAAATGCTGCCACGCTCATCGGTTGGTATTCCGATGCCGTCATCGTCGACTTCAATTACGGCATGGTCGGTGGAGCGCACCCGCAGCGTGACGCAACCACCGGGCGAAGTGTATTTGATGGCGTTGTCCACCAAATTGGCCAGCAACTCGCGCAACAGCAAAGGCACGCCCTCGATCAACAAAGGCCCACTGCTCTCGAAACCAAGGTCGATTTTTTTTGCCAGAGCACGAACCACCCACTCTTCGGCAATCTCGCGAGCCAATGCCGAAATGTCCAGTTCAACGACTTGATGCAGTTTTTCGTGACTGGCTTCGGCGCGCGCCAGGATCAGCAACTGATTGATCATGTGCACGGTTCGGTCCGTACTTTCGGCGATTAGCTGAAGAGCGTGGCGCATCTGAGCAGGATCGGTTTCCGAAAGTGCGATCTCTGTTTGCGTCTTCAGCCCGGTCAATGGCGTGCGCATCTGGTGTGCTGCCTGGGCAATAAAGCGCTGCTGCGCCTGCAGATTCTCTTCCAGCCGTCCCATCATTTCATTGAACGCGACGACAAGAGGTCGCACTTCATCAGGGACTCGCAGAACCGGTATCGGCGACAGATCGGTAGGCCGACGGCGGCGAATGCGCTCTCGAAGGCGGTGCAAAGGAGCGATACCGCGTGTCAGTCCGAGATAAACAAGAATTACCGCCAGCGGGATGATGGCAAATTGCGGTAGCAGTACGCCCGAAATAATCCGCGATGCCAGGTCTTGTCGTTTGCGCAGGGTTTCGGCCACCTGGACCACCAGTGGGGGCATGTCGTCTTTGACGGGTATAAAGGTATACGCGACACGTACGTTTTCCGCCTCGATGCGATCATCGCGAAACAGTATCTTTCGCGCTTCAATGTTTCCCGGCAGCGCAGGCCAGGGTATTTCCCTGTCGCCGTGGATGATCTTGCTGTTGGGTCCAAGCACGTGATAGTAAATCGAGTCAATATCGTCAGCATGCAATACCGTGCGCGCCGAAGCAGGCAAGTTTACGATTACGTGACCATCCTCGATTTTCACCAGGCGCGCGATTGCACTGACATTGTCCGCCAGCGCCTGATCGTAAGGCTGGTTGGCAATAACGCTGGCCACATGATTGGTGGCCGCTATCGAAATGGGCCAAAGCAAAAGCAGCGGCGCCAACATCCAGTCGAGTATTTCGCCGAACAGCGAGTTTGGATACTCATAGCTGGCGAACGGGTTGTTGCTTCTGCTGCCCAAGCCGGTCTGGTGTACCGGAGGGTCGGCATTTTGCGTACCCGAAATTCCGCTTCGTAGTTTGGCAATTCCGCCTCGCACGGCAGCGTCAGCCTTTGCCATCTGGCTTATCAGCAGGCTTTTCCAAAAAGTAGCCGAGACCGCGAACCGTTGTGATGCGGGCGCCGCCCGGTTCGAGTTTCTTGCGCAGACGATGGATATAAACCTCGATTGCATTGTTACTGACTTCTTCACCCCAACTGCACAATTGATCGACCAACTGATCCTTGGCAACCAGGCGGCCTGCTCGCAGCAGCAGTATTTCCAGTAGCGCCAGTTCGCGCGCAGACAGTTCAACAATCTCTCCATTGAGGCGGGCCAGACGTTCGGATTGATCGTAGGACAGAGTGCCGACTTCGATGCGTGTTGGATTGCCGGTACCGCGCCGCGTCAGCGCCCGGATCCGGGCAAACAACTCCGGCAATGCGAACGGTTTGGTCAGGTAATCATCAGCACCAGCGTCAAGACCTCGCACTCGGTCTTCGATACCATCCTGGGCAGTCAGCACCAGAACCGGCATGGTGTTTTTGCGTGCTCGCAGATGTTTCAATACTTCTATGCCCGACATGCGCGGTAGACCAAGATCGAGTATCAGCAGGTCGTACTGTTGGCAGAGCAGGACCGTGTCTGCCTCGGTGCCGTTACTCGCATGGTCGACGGCATAGCCGGATTTGCGCAAAGCGGTGATCAGCGCCTGGGAGATTAGACGGTCATCTTCTGCGAGCAATACTCTCATGTTCGCCCTGCGCCTATCGAATAGCCGAGTCAGCAATCGACATTGCGCGAGGTTCGTCCAATCCAGTATTACAAAAGATGCTGTCGTCGCCCATGAAGATCCTCATCGTGATACGGAGCCTGACGAAATGATAGCGTGTCCTATGCTGCGGCGGGCAAATGCTTCCAACAGCAAAACCCCCGACCCTGTTTCCAGGACCGGGGGTTTCAATTACTGCGGAACCCGGTAGGAAGGTGGGTAACGGGAGGAAACCTGGGTTTCCTCCTGTTCCATCTCCTGGGTAATTCTTCGACGTAGTCGAAAATTACATACCCATGCCGCCCATGCCGCCCATGCCGCCCATGCCTTCCATACCACCCATGCCGCCCATACCACCGGCAGGTTTGTCTTCAACCTGCTCAGCCACCATGCAATCGGTGGTCAACATCAGGCCAGCCACTGAAGCGGCGTTTTGCAGCGCGAAGCGCGTGACCTTGGTCGGGTCCAGCACGCCCATGGCCACCATGTCACCGTACTCGCCGGTGGCGGCGTTGTAGCCGTAGTTGCCTTTGCCTTCCAGCACCTTGTTAACCACTACCGAAGGCTCGTCACCGGCATTCGCGGCGATTTCGCGCAGCGGCTGCTCAAGGGCGCGCATCACGATCTTGATGCCGGCGTCCTGTTCGTGGTTGTCACCCTTCAGCTTGATGGTCGCACGGGCACGCAGCAAAGCCACGCCGCCGCCGGCCACGATGCCTTCTTCAACCGCAGCGCGGGTTGCGTGCAGTGCGTCTTCGACGCGGGCTTTCTTTTCCTTCATTTCCATTTCGGTGGCAGCGCCGACCTTGATCAGCGCAACACCGCCAGCCAGCTTGGCTACGCGCTCTTGCAGCTTTTCCTTGTCGTAGTCGCTGGAAGCTTCTTCGATCTGGGCACGAATCTGGGTAACGCGACCCTTGATGGTGTCCTCGGCGCCGGCACCGTCGATCAGCGTGGTGTTTTCCTTGGCGACTTCGGCGCGCTTGGTCTGGCCGAGATCATTCAGGGTGGCTTTTTCCAGTGTCAGGCCGACTTCCTCGGCGATCACGGTGCCGCCGGTCAGGATGGCGATGTCTTCCAGCATGGCCTTGCGACGATCACCAAAGCCCGGGGCCTTGACGGCAACGGTCTTGAGGATGCCGCGGATGTTGTTCACCACCAGGGTGGCCAGCGCTTCGCCATCGACGTCTTCGGCGATGATCAGTAGCGGGCGACCGGCCTTGGCAACTTGCTCGAGTACTGGCAGCAGATCGCGGATATTGGAGATCTTCTTGTCGTGCAGCAGCACGTAGGGATTGTCCAGAATGGCAATCTGTTTTTCCGGATTGTTGATGAAGTAGGGCGACAGGTAGCCACGGTCGAACTGCATGCCTTCGACCACTTCCAGTTCGCTTTCCAGCGACTTGCCGTCTTCGACGGTAATCACGCCTTCCTTGCCGACCTTGTCCATCGCGTCGGCGATGATCTTGCCGATTTCTGCGTCGGCGTTGGCCGAGATCGAGCCGACCTGGGCGATTTCATTGGTCGTGGTGCAAGGCTTGGAATTCTTCTTCAGCTCTTCGACAACAGCGATGACCGCCTTGTCGATGCCGCGCTTCAGATCCATCGGGTTCATGCCTGCGGCAACATACTTCATGCCTTCGCGGACGATTGACTGGGCCAGAACCGTGGCGGTGGTGGTGCCGTCACCGGCGACGTCGGAGGTCTTGGAAGCGACTTCCTTGACCATCTGCGCGCCCATGTTCTCGAACTTGTCTTTCAGTTCGATTTCCTTGGCGACCGAAACGCCGTCCTTGGTGATGGTCGGGGCACCGTAGGAGCGCTCCAGAATCACGTTGCGGCCCTTGGGGCCGAGGGTTACTTTAACTGCGTCGGCGAGG
Organism: Sulfuritalea sp.; assembly: GCA_021738385.1. Taxonomy (GTDB): domain Bacteria; phylum Pseudomonadota; class Gammaproteobacteria; order Burkholderiales; family Rhodocyclaceae; genus Sulfuritalea. The sequence goes on from JAIPCF010000075.1 coordinate 12,892, forward strand.
ATATTGACGCCACGAACCATACGTTGACGGGCGGAATCACCGAATTGCACATCTTTAGCTGCCATTGTTTATATCTCCTAGTATTCTGTATCGATTAGAGCTCAACAACGCCCATAATGTCTTCTTCGCGCATTACCAGCAGCTCTTCGCCGTCAACCTTGACGGTTTGGCCGGAGTATTTGCCGAAAAGCACGCGGTCGCCGACCTTCAATGCCATGGGACGAACCTTGCCATCGTCCTGGATCTTGCCGGAGCCTACAGACAGGACTTCACCCTGATCGGGCTTCTCAGCGGCGTTGTCGGGAATGACGATTCCGGAAGCGGTTTTTTTCTCTTCCTCAAGGCGCTTGACGATAACGCGATCATGCAAGGGACGGATTTTCATTGGGTAAATCTCCTCTTAAACTGGGTTGTTACAGAAAAAAGCCTACGCGGCCAAGCCGCAAGTCTGATTCGGGCAGGGTGTTTATTAGCACTCATCGCCTACGAGTGCTAATAATAGGGCCTCAGCGGCCTTTCTTCAAGAGGGGGGTGAAAGAAAAGTTGTGGCGAATCGCGATGGCTCGCTTGCTGCACAACGATTTGGATGGCTCTTGATCAATCCGTGAATGAATTAGAGCCTCTGGTTAGCCGCCCAGGCGCACCGATATATAATTCGGTGGCCGCAGGGCGAACCCTCAGGTCGCAAAAAATGGCCCGCTGCATTCGGTCCGGGCATTGGTTGTAACCCGAAGTCAGTAACAAAACTTATGTTAAACAACAGCTTGAAATCTAATAGCGGCAAAGGCTGCGTGCCATGTCGTATCGCTCAAGCTTCTTTGTTGGTTGCGTTTTTGGCAATCAGCGCAGCAATGAGTGCTCACTTTGTTTTTGCGGCGCCGCCAGCAGCTCGAGCGGGCACACAAGAGCAGAAAAATCCGGACACATGGAAAACGGTAGCTACGGAAGACAGTATTTACTTTGACCTGGGTTCTTCCAGAATAGACTATCGGGCGTCCGGGACCATTGCGCGTCACGCGGCCAGGTTGCTTGAGGACCCCAAATTGTCCGTTGTTCTGATCGCTCATACCGACGATCTGGGAAGTGCCTCAATTGAACTGGCCAAAGGGCAGGAGCGTTTATTGGCGGTCAAAAAAAGGCTCGAGGATCTGAAAATACCAGCGGCGCGAATTCGTATCGAAAACCACGGTAGTGAAAACCGCGCTGGCTCTACATGTACTGATGAGGAATGCCGACGCAAGAGCCGGCGAGTGGATTTCGTTTTTCGTTCCTGATAGCAGTGTTTGATTCGACCGGAGTCTGATCGTGAGCGCAGAGTCAGACCAGCCGGTTGCTGCGGTAATCGGCAAGCGCCTGCTCGATCTCCGCGCTGCTGTTCATCACGAACGGACCGTGTTGGACTACCGGCTCGCCCAGCGGCCGGGCCGCCAGCAGCAGAAAGCGCGCCGCGCCACCTATCGCCTTGAACTCGACCGATTCGCCACCGGAAAGCACCCCGGCATCCTGCGTCATCAGCCTGCGACGATTGTCCGCCGGCCCGATGTCCAGGTTCCCTTCGTAGGCGTAAACGAAAACATTGTGCTCTGCCGGCAAGGCCTGTGTGAATTCGCCTCCGTCGGTCAGGTGCATGTCGACGTATAGCGCCTGGGTCGATAAGCCCTGCACCGGGCCGGCGACCTCTCGGCCATCGACCATGATGCTGCCGGCAATGACTCTGGCCGTGCCGCCACCTGGCAGATCCGCCTGCGGAATTTCTTCGGGGCGAATGTCGCGATAGGCGGCGGGCTTCATCTTCTCCTTTGCCGGCAAGTTGATCCAGAGCTGGAAGCCGCGCATGCGTCCGCTTTCCTGCTGCGGCATTTCGGAATGGATGATGCCGCGCCCGGCAGTCATCCATTGCGCACCGCCGGGCAGCAGGTCGCCACGATTGCCCAGATGGTCCTCGTGCAGCATGTGGCCGTCGAGCATGTAGGTCACGGTTTCGAAGCCGCGATGCGGGTGCGGCGGAAAGCCGGCGATATAGTCGTCCGGGTCATCCGAGGAAAACTCATCGAGCATCAGAAAGGGGTCCACCCGCGCCGCGCCGCTTTGCCCCAGGCTGCGGCGCAGGCTGACGCCGGCGCCGTCCGAAGTGGCAACGGAGTGGATGATTTGCTGCAGTTGGCGTATCGACATGCGTGTTCTCCTTTGTCCAATTGCTCTGAAGATGGACCCGAATACTTGACTTCACAAGTAAGATAAGCGCACTTCACTGTTGCTGAAAGGTGCACCATGAGCTTCCTGATCCTCGGTCTGGCCATTTTTCTCGGTGTGCACTCGCTGCGCATCTTCGCTAGCGACTGGCGCGACGCGCAGTTTGCCCGCCTGGGTGAAAACACCTGGAAAGGCATTTATTCTTTGGCCTCGGCGCTCGGCCTGGGGCTGATCATCTGGGGTTACGGCGTGGCTCGGGTGGATCCGATCATCCTGTGGCCCACACCCGCCTGGACAAAACACGTAGCTGCCTTGCTGACCTTGCCCGCCTTCATCCTGATCGTGGCGGCCTATATTCCGGGCAACCGCATCAAGGTGGCCGTCGGTCATCCCATGGTCGCGGGCGTCAAGCTCTGGGCGCTGGCGCATCTGGTCGCCAATGGCAATCTCGCCGATGTCGTGCTGTTTGGAAGTTTCCTGATCTGGGCAGTGGCAAGCTTCGCGACCTCGCGTCGTCGTGACCGGATCGCTGGTAAAAAATACCCGGCGCTTGGCTGGCCGCGCGATGCCGCGGTTCTGGGCGTCGGTTCGCTCGTTTGGGCATCCTTCGCCGTGTTTGCGCATACCTGGCTGATCGGTGTGCGACCGTACTAGAAGACTTGGGAAAAGCGCTTCCGCGTCATTGGCATTTCCACCGACGATTATCGCGACAAGGCCGAGGCCTTCCTGCACCAGGCCAAGACCAGTTTCCGCCACTACATCGACAGCCG
>JAIPCF010000076.1 GCA_021738385.1 Sulfuritalea sp.
TGTTGCCCGCCACGTCGGTGTAGGTGTTGGCCAGGCTCACCACGTTGCTGGTGTCCTCGATGTTCGCGCTCGGCGTGAAGGTGCCGGTCCAGGTGGTGCCGCCGTCGCTGGTCGTCATCGCGCCCAGGCTGCCGTTGGCGACCGTCAGGTCGCTGGCGTCAAAGCCCGTCACCTTCTCGCTGAAGGTCACCGTCACGGTCGAGGTCTCGCCGATCTTGAGCGCGCTGTCACTGAGTGCGATCGTCGCCGTCGGTCCTTTCGCAGCGACAACCTCCGCTACCGCACCACTTCCTGATCCCGTTCCTGAACTACTTCCCTCGCCACCACCAACAAATTCCGTTTGCCGCGTTCCTTGCTGATTTCCAAATTCGTACCCAAGCGGGTTTACAGACTCCGCAATTCGCAACAACTGCACAAACGAGTGACCTTCTTCAGCAGCACTTCCGGAAGATCGCCCTGCCGCTGTTTCATCCAGGAGCTTGTCGAGGCTGTTACCTTCCGCGATCGCGCGAGCAATGTCGTCCAGTTCCCCGTTTTGCGGCATAAGCACCGCTTCTTTGGTATCGACTACGCGATCGCCAAAGACCATTCCATCAAGTGTGACTGCTTCCTTGCTCCGAAGAAAGTATGCTGTGCCATCATTAAAAGCCAGCTCAACACGCCCTTCGGCCGGGGTCATTATCACGTCGCCCTCAAACACCGGATCGCCCAACGCGAGCTCACGAACCTCTCCGTCCGGGTCTTTTGCCAGGACTTTTCCTTTGATCAGCGTGACTTTGCCTACAACGTTGCCAGATACCGCCATGATGTGTGCTCCGAGCGAGACTATGGAATGCTCATGACTCTACCCGCCGAAAGCAACTGGCGCTATTGGACCAAAGGACAGTACTGGAGGTGATTCAGGATGGCCTGCGGCCACTTACGATGAGTGCTAGCTGGAGCCTGTCCCGTACATTTAGTTTCTGGAAGACAGCCCCGATGTGAGCCTTGACGGTGCGCTCGGTAATAGTCAACTGGCGGGCAATTTCCTTGTTGCTGGAACCATTGGCCACCGAGCACGCCACCTCTTGCTCTCGCTTTGTGAGCACCGCCAAAGGGTCGTCGGATCCACGTGCAGCCTCTTTCGGCGTCGCCGCGATTGCTTGCGCCCGGGACAAGGCTGTTTGCGTGGAGACAAGCAGCCTCTTCATCAATGACTCGCCAATCCAAAGACCGCCCGCCTGCACCACGTTTGATACTTGGCGAAGGTTTGCTACTGTTGCATGCGCATTGATGTAAGCACGAGCGCCCTCGGAAAACAAAGTCAACGCTTCCTCGTTATCGGGTTTATTCGCAAGCACAATCACCAGAGCCTTGGGCGCTGCGTTTCGGAGATTCGCTAGCTGCGCCAGCGCGGATGAGTCATCATCAAGATGCAACCAGAGCACAGTACCGGCAGCCATGCGCTTTAACTCCGTACCCGACCCGAAAACGACGGCTGCCGGAAAAGCCTTCAACCAGCGCGGCAACGCCTCTCCGGACGGAGTGACAAAGCGATGTTGGACGGCTCGTTTTGATTGAGGCACTACAGAACAGAAATCGAAGTCAGCGCTCTGTCAACGCCGCCTGCTTGGCTTTGAGAACCGGCTTCAGTAAATAGGAAAGAATACTTTTTTTCCCGGTGATGATATCAACCTCGGCCACCATACCGGGAATTACAGGTAGACCAGCCCCAAGCGATGACTTATCGGTTTGCACTCTGACCAAAAAGAAAGTATTGCCTCGCTCATCAGTTATGGAATCCGCGCCAATCTGCTCCAGTTTCGCTTCCAGCCCACCATAAACAGAAAAATCGTAAGCAGTAAACTTAACGATGGCCGGTTGCCCCGAACGTAGGAAGGCAATGTCCTTCGGAGCAATTTTGGCCTCAAGTATCAAGGCATCATCAAGCGGTACAACCTCAACCAAATCTCTGCCAGGTTGAACCACACCACCAATGGTATTCACCAGTAGGCGACTAACCGTGCCTTTAACCGGTGAGCGGATGGATGCATGCTTCACCTTATCCGCCAGAGCCACCCCACCTTCGGTAAACGCGTTAAGTTTAGCCATCGTATCAGCGAGTTCCTTACGAACTTCGTTGCGAACATTCAGTTCGACTTCCTCAATTTTTCTAGATGCTTCCGCCATCGCTGCCTGCGAACGCGAAATCTGAGCTGCCGCTATATCTCGCTCACCACGAAATCGCGAAGTATCACGTTCCAGTCTGAGCAATTCGACTTCTGACACAGCACCGGAATTGATCAGAGGCTTGGTAACCTCCAGTTCCTTGGCAGTGAGCTCGTATGCACGAGAAGCTTGTATATGCTTGAAGCGCATTTCTGAAAGCTCCTGCTGCCGCTGTACCAATTGCTGTCGAGCAATTGAAATCTGCGCTTCCACATTCGACCTGGCGGTTTCAAAAAGACGTTTTTCATCCTGAACGGTCTTTGGATCTTCTTCCAAGACCTCCGGCGGTGGAACAAAAGGCAAGCCCTCTGCAAGAGCTCGCAATCGCGCAGCCTTGGTCGCCAGCGCCAGATACTGCGAGCGGTTCTCGCGCACCGACGACTCAAAACGAGTAGGGTCGACTCTCAACAAAACGGTACCCGCCTCGACGACCTGTCCCTCTTTGACATTGATCTCCACCACGATTCCGCCATCAAGACTTTGTAATCTCTGGATCTGGCTTGAAGGAATTACCTTGCCTTCCCCTTTGGTAATTTCATCTACTTCCGAAACGGCAGTCCACATGATGAATAAAGCCAATGCGACCAAAATAGTTTTGGTTAGTATTCTGGCCCTGAGAGGCTCCTGCTGAATCATGAAATAGTCCGCGTCCTGAACAAACATGGCGTCATCCGCGTCCGGGTTTTCCGTCCAGCCCGAGAGCCAATTGTCTACTCGAGACTGCACTCCCTTTCGAATCATTTCAAGTAAGGCATGAACCCATCCCAGTGGTTTCAGCAGCCATCGCAAAACCGGGCCAGAGCTCACGTCGCCCTCCCAACTTTCCCGGACTGAAGCTCTTCGATCACCTTCTGTCGTGGTCCGTCCGTAACCACTTTGCCATCGTCGATGACGATCATTCGTTCAGCCAGATCAATCAGACTCAATCGGTGGGTCACAACAACCAATGTTTTCTGCAGCATAAAACGACGCAAACTTTCCTTGAACTGGCTCTCAGAGGTGAAATCCATGGAACTTGTCGGCTCATCAAGCAGCAGTACAGGAGGATCCAAAAGCACTGCGCGCGCGATAGCGACACCCTGACGCTGCCCACCAGACAATGAAGCGCCGCGCTCGCCAATCACCATGTCATATCCATCGGGATGTCGATTGACAAATTCCGAAAGTCCACCGACTTCAGCCGCTGTAACGACTGCCAGATCATCGGCATAGGGTGCGCGCAAAGTAATGTTCTCCCGCATGCTGCCATAGAACAACAGCGTGTCCTGTTCGACATAGCCAACATTGCGTCGAAGATCGGCAGGATCAAGTTGCCGTAAATCCACGCCATCCAGAAATACCGCGCCCTCGGTCGGCTGATAAAGCCCCAACATCAGTTTATGCAGAGTTGTTTTTCCCGACCCTACCCGTCCCAGTATGACGACTCGTTCGCCGGGCTTAATGTGAAACGAGACATTCCGCAAGACTTCCTGAGAGTGCCCGGGATAAGCAAAGCTGACGTTGCGAAACTCAATGTCGCCGCGTATTTCCGGACGATGGATGAACGATGCCTCGTCCGATCGTTCGCCCGGCGTAGTCATGGTCTTTTCAAGAGCCGAGAGAGCAGTCTTTGCATTCTCAAACTGCATCAGCAATCCAACAACCTGTCCCAACGGAGCCATAGCGCGCCCTGCCAGCATGGTGCAGGCAATCAAGCCCCCCATGGTGAGCAATCGCTCGTGTATCAGATAGACACCACCGACTACCGTAGCCAAGTTAACCAGTTGGGAGAGGGATGCAGCACCATTCATCGCGGATGCGGACAAAAGACGTAAACGCGCGCTATTTCGCGCCAGAAATGCGGCAGTCTTTTCCCACTTGGCCTGCATCAGTCCTTCTGCCCCGTTGGCTTTGATAGTCTCAAGTGCAGTGAGGCTCTCAACCAAAGTGGAGTTGCGCAAGGCGGAAGCACGGAAAGTAGTTTCCGTCAGTTCGCGCATTTTGTACTGAATCACGTAGCTGTATATCAATACTCCAACAATGCCGAGGACGGGCAGAGCTGCCAAAGGCCAAGAAATCCAGAGAATGACTATCAGAAACAACGCGGAAAAAGGCAAATCGATCACCGCTGTCACTGTCGCCGAAGCAATAAAATCGCGCACTGTTTCGAATGACCGCAAATTTGCCGCAAACGAACCCACCGAAGCAGGTTTTGCCGCCAGGCGCATTCCCAAAACGCGCTCCATGATCAACGCAGACAGCTTCAAATCAATTCGCGAACTCGCCAAATCGACAAAATGACCACGCAACAGTCGAATTGCATAATCAATGACTAGCACCAGCAGCAAACCACCTGCAAGCATCCACAAGGTTTCGACTGCGTTGTTGGGCACCACACGGTCATACACGTTCATGGTGAAAATAGGCATGGCCAGCGCAAAAATATTCAACAGCGCCGCAGCCGCGAGAACATCTCGGTAAACCGGCATCTGCTCTCGTATTGCACCCCAGAACCAATGGCGTTGAACAGTCTTGACAACCTGAGGCGTACGCTGGTCGAAGCGGAAATGTGCCCTGACAAATATCGCGATACCTGCATAGCGCTCTGAAAGAGATTCTCTCGACAACGATACCGCCCCTTGTGCTGTATCCGGAAACAGTAATCGCGCTTTCGAGCCGTCTTCATCCCAATCCAGCAGGATGCAGGCTTCTTCGCCATCAAGAAGCAGGATGACGGGGAGCAAGTTCGGGTCGATTTTGTCCAAGGGACGACGCACTACCTTGCTTGAGAAGCCAGCGCGTTGCGCCGCGCGGACAAACAGCGAGGGTGTCAGTCCCCCGCTTGGAAGAGGTAAACCCGCCGACAGCGACGCATGCGTACTGGGCCGTCCATGAATACGGGTAAGTTCCACCAAGCAATCCAAAAGCGGATCATGGTGAAGCACGTCCTCACGAATGCCATTAGATCGCACGTGCACTTTCACGCGGCGCTCTGGGCCATCGTATGACGGATCGTATCGCTGGCGTGGATCACGCGGTTTGCGCCGCTCAACGCCATCCCATGCCGAGGCTATTGACATGCCGTCCCCAGCCGTTCAACTGGTAGACAACTGCGTGCGGAATCATCCATACCAAATAAGTGCCAACGATCAAATTGGAAGTATGGATTATGCCTTAAAGTATTTCCCCCCCATTCATCATCGAAGGACATCAGATGCGGAGAAGTAGCTTTACCTCTGGTGGAACTTTACTTTTTGCCAATTGCGCAACGGCAATTGCCGACTCTCTCAATGAAAGTGCTTCTGCACTTGAAAATCTGAGTGGCAAGCGCCCCTTGAGGAGCCCTTGCCACCGAGATGTACTAACCCGCCAAAGCGTTCTTGATCTGCTCGAGCGTGGAGGGATCATCGATCGTTGTCAGATCACCTGCATCGCGACCTTCAGCCAGCGCTTGAATGGACCGACGCAGCATCTTGCCAGAGCGCGTCTTGGGTAGGCCGGTAACAAAATGAACCCGCTTCGGTCGGGCAATAGCTCCAAGACTACCGTCGACAGCCTTTTTGATCTCGGCCTCCAACGCAGCGCGCAATTCCGCCGTGGCGACTCGAGCCTGATCCTTGACCACTGCGAAGGCAATCGGTTCCTGGCCCTTTAGCTGATCCTCAACCCCGACTACCGCCACCTCGGCGACAGCGGTATGGCCCTGAATCGCTTCCTCAATCTCCCGCGTTCCCAAGCGGTGGCCGGCGACATTGATCACATCGTCGGTACGGCCGAGGATGTAATGGTAGCCCTCTTCATCCTTGATACCCCAATCAAATGACGAGTAGACCTGCGGCTCCTTGAACAGGCTGAAATAGGTACTGACGAACCGATCGTCATCACCCCAAATGGTTGACAGGCAACCTGGCGGCAGAGGCGGCACAATGCCTACTATGCCCTTTTCATTGGGTTCGCAGACAGTTCCGTCCTCACGAAAAATTTGCAAATCGTATCCATAGACCGCGAAACTCGGCGTACCAAACTTGATCTTGGTGTCTTCGACGCCACGCACTGTCGAAAGAATCGGCCAGCCGGTTTCTGTCTGCCAGTAGTTGTCGATCACCGGCAAATTGAGCTCACCCATAATCCATTCGTGGGTCGGTTGATCCAGTGGCTCGCCCGCCAGAAACAAATGTTTGAGCGACGATAGGTCATACTTGTGCAGCCAACTGTTGTCGCTCTTTTTCAACACGCGGACCGCCGTAGGCGCCGAAAACATCACGGTAACTTTGTACTTCTCAACGATCTGCCACCAGATACCCGGATCGGGCCTAATCGGTGTGCCCTCATACATGATAGTCGCCATGCCGGCAATCAGCGGCCCGTAAATAATGTAGCTATGGCCAACAACCCATCCAATGTCGGATGTTGAGAACATCGTTTCACCCTCACCACCGGTGAAGATGTGCTTCATCGATGCGGCCAGTGCCACCGCATAGCCGCCGGTGTCACGCTGCACCCCTTTCGGTTTACCGGTAGTTCCTGAGGTATAGAGAATGTAAGACGGCTCAGTGGATTCCATCCACTCACAGGGCACTTCCGCATTCATGAATTGGGTTCGCAATTCGGCGTAGTCGACATCACGCCCTTCAACTCTGGACCAACCTTTGGCAAGACCCCGATCAACCATCAACACTTTTCCAGGCGGAAACGCAGCCAGCGTGCATGCTTCATCAAGCAGGTGCTTGTATGGCACGGCTTTGCCGCCACGCATTCCGGCATCGCTTGACACGATCAACTTCGGCTTGGCATCGTCTATACGCGTCGCCAGGGAACCCGATGCAAATCCACCAAACACCACCGAATGGATGGCTCCGATGCGGGCACAGGCCAGAATGGCAAATGTGGCTTCAGCGATCATCGGCATATAGATCAAAACTCTGTCCCCGCGACCGACACCAAGCGATTGCATGATCGCGGCGACCCGCATGACCTCCTGCTTCAGCTCGGCAAAGGAATAGCTCTTTTCTTCGTTGGTCTCGGTCGAGATATATACCAGAGCCCGATCATCAGGACGTTTGGCGGCATGACGATCGACTGCGTTGTGGCACAAATTGGTCTTGCCACCGACAAACCATTTGGCGAAAGGGGGACGTGAAAAATCGCAGATCTGCTGCGGCGGGGTCTGCCAATCGATCAGCGCCGACTGCTCTGCCCAGAAATCGTCTCTTTGATCTATCGAGCGCTTGTGAAACTCTGCATATTTTCCCATGACGATCCTCGTTGATAGTGATTCAGATTATTTATCAGCAACCAATAATTGAGTTACTTACCTACTTTCTTCAGGGCGCTATATTGACCACGACTCGGCCCCTGGCTCTCCCCTCGATGTAGTCCTCAAATGCTGCAGGCAAATCGGCAAATGCGATATCCCGAATCATTCCTGCCGGATCTGGTTTCAGGTGTGGTGGACGCATATCGCTAGCCAGGCGCCGCCACACTTCCGCCCTCTGGGGCATCGGGCAATTGACAGAATCGATTCCCAGCAAGCTGACACCGCGAAGAATGAAGGGCATGACCGTGGTCTGAAGACTAAAACTCGCCGCGAGCCCTATCGAAGCCAGCGTGCCGCCAACCTTCATTGTGCTTGCCATCCACGCCAGTACATCACCACCGAGATTGTCTACTGCTCCCGCCCATGTTTCCTTGCTCAGTGGTTTGATTTTCCCCAAATCAAGCGATTGACGCAGCACTACTTCTTTGGCGCCCAAACTACTTAGATAGTCACTTTCTGCTTTCTTTCCAGTCAACGCCACGACGTGATAGCCCAACTTGGCGAGAATCTCGATCGCAATACTGCCGACCCCGCCGGTAGCACCGGAAACTATCACCGGCCCTTTTTCGGGTGCCAGCCCATCGTGCTCCATTCGAAGTACAGCAAGCGCAGCAGTAAAACCAGCGGTTCCCAACGCCATCGCGTCGTGCGGACTCAGTCCATCCGGTAGCTTCACCAGCCAATTAGCAGGCATACTGGCTTGTTCTGCATACCCTCCGTGATGAGAGACGCCAATATCGTAGCTGGTTGCCAGAACTTGATCGCCTGGATTGAATCGGTTATCCGCGCTGGAAATCACGCGACCGGCCAGATCGACTCCACCCACGCAAGGAAAACGACGGATGATGCGACCCTTTCCGGTCGCCGCCAAGGCATCTTTGTAGTTGATACTGGAGTGAGTGACAGCGATGGTGACTTCGCCCTGGTCAAGCTGCGATTCGTCCATGTCCACAAATCGACTGACGATCTCGTTACCTTCTTGATTGATCAGGAATGCTTTGAAACTCACCGTTACCTCCAGAGGTTCTTGCATTTGCCGCACATTGCGATCTCAGTCTGCAATGCATTGAAGCAGATGATTATATTCATGTGAGCCTTACAAGACCCTGAATCCTGATCGCTGCTTGGGTTGATCGCCGTTCTACAAATCGAGCTTGCCCGTTTTCTGCCATGAAATCTGTCCCACCCTGCAAAAGGTTCGGTCTTCGCCCGACCTCTGTCGCGCACAAGCGATGACAACGAGTGTTGACCGGGCTCATAGGTGCGACTCCAATATCAAGAATAAATTTGCCACGATGAAACATCAATTTTACTACTTGATATTGAGAATGATTCTTAATACAATTAATTCCCACTCAATTTGAACGGAAAGACTTCCCATGAAATCAAGTCACTTGCTCTTCGCGCTTCTATCTCTCAGTACTCTATCTGCTTTCGCCCAAGAAAAATCGCTAAACCTCTATTCAGCTCGCCATTACCAGACAGACGAGGCGCTATACGCCAACTTCACACGCCAGACGGGCATCATGATCAACCGCATCGAGGCCAAAGAAGATGAACTGCTGGAGCGCATTCGCAACGAGGGCGCAAATAGCCCAGCGGACATTTTTCTAACAGTCGACGCCGCGCGCCTGGCCAAAGCCGATGAACTTGGACTGTTTGCGCCGGTGAAATCAAAAGTGCTCGAGGAGCGCATTCCGGCCAATCTGCGCAGCCCAAACTGGTTTGCCTTTTCGACGCGCGCCCGCGTCATAGTCGCCAATAAGGAGCTCGTAAAGACTGAAGACGTTCAGAACTACGAAGACTTGGCCAAACCCGCGCTCAAGGGAAAAGTCTGTTCGCGCTCCGGTAGCCATCCTTACAATATTTCGTTGATGGCCTCACTTATTTCTCACATTGGTGAAGCCAAAGCCGAGGAGTGGGCGCGCGGAGTAGTCGCCAATTTCGCGCGAACTCCCAAGGGTGGAGACACTGACCAGATCAGAGCGGTGGCTGCGGGTGAATGCGGCGTTGCCATATCGAACAGCTATTACCTTGCCCGCCTATTGCGGTCATCGAAACCTGCCGACAAGAAAGTAATGGCAAACGTCGTAATTGTCTGGCCCAATCAGAAAGGTGTCGGAACTCACATCAATGTTTCAGGCGGCGGCATGCTGAAGACCGCGCCCCACAAAGATTCTGCCGTCAAGTTTCTTGAATACCTCGCCAGCGACGATGCTCAACGCTATTTTGCTGACGGCAACAATGAATGGCCAGCCGTTGCAAGCGTCAAGATCATGAATCCGGCATTAGATACCATGGGCAGATTCAAATCCGACTCGCTTGATGTCGCCACACTTGCTAAAAATGCTGCCGCAGCTCAGCGCACCTATGATCGAGCCGGATGGAAATAAGGATTACCAGATATTGTTCTTTGGAATGTAACAATCTGTTCCGCGGGTACAGAGGGGCGGCTTGAGGATTCACCTATAGTGGGGCCTCCTCAACCGATTCACCTTGGAGAAAAAAATGTCGAAACCAGAAATCGCCTCAAAAACGCCTTTTGCTATTAGTGTTGAGCAAGGCAAGGACTATTATTGGTGTTCCTGCGGCAGAAGCAAATCGCAACCATTCTGCGACGGTAGTCACAAGGGTTCCGAATTCGCGCCGGTCAAATTCACAGCAGAAGACAGCAAATCTGTGTACTTTTGCGGTTGCAAGCAAAGCGCGAATGGGGCGCTATGTGACGGCTCCCACAAATCGCTTTAGCTTGATCTTAATCAGCGACTCCTCCGGCTGATTGGCCGGAACACTCTCTGCTGAGGTCTAATCGTCGGACTTGCCGCTGTTGTCGGGTGATGCTCCTCCTTAGGAAGAATACTGATTTCGACTCGATGGTTCTGCATGCCATTGCCTCGCCAACTTTTGCAGTAACATTCCCAAAAAGATAATGGTGACATTTTTGGGAGGCGGGGCTTGTCAGAATCAACCCTCATCGACGTTTCTTCGCACATCCTTGACGGGAGTCCTGTACCCGCCTTCGTAATTGATTCCAATCATGTAGTCACCCATTGGAATAAGGCGCTGGCAAGGATGTCCGGCATTCCGGCTAAAGACGTGCTGGGAACGCATCATCAGTGGCGCGCCTTCTATCCGGCTCATCGGCCGGTCTTAGCCGATATTGTTGTCGACGGCGCTCCACAGATCCTGCTCGACAAGTTCTACCGAGGCAAATATCGACAAACAGAACACTGCCCGGGAGGCTGGGAATCGGAAGACTTCTTCCCGGCTTTCGGAGAAGGTTGCTGGCTTGCCTTCAGCGCCGCCCCGATCAGGAATTCAGAAGGCAACATCGTCGGGTGCATTGAAACATTGCAAGACATCACTGAGCGCAAGGAAGCAGAAAATGCGCGTCGCGAGGCCGAGCGCAGACTCACCGAAATAGTCGCCGGAAGTCCGGTTGCCATGTTTGTTCTGGATGCGGACTGCAAGATTACCCACTGGAACAAGGCCTGTGAAAGTCTGACCAATTCCTCAGCAGAAGAAATGCTGGGAAAAAATGAAGCGTGGCGTGCCTTCTATCCCTACGATACGCGGCGAGTTGTTCTGGCGGAATTGATTGTTCGCAGGGCTGAGCCGGAAGAGCTTGCAGCCCATTATGGAGGCCGCGCCAGACCCTCCAAGTTGGTCGCCGGCGCGTTCGAAGCTGACGAGTTCTTTCCAACCTTTGGTGAAGGCGGGAAATGGCTTCATTTCATGGCCGCACCATTGCACAATCTGCGCGGCGATGTGGTCGGCGCAATCGAGACACTGGTTGATCTCGGCGCGGAGAAAGAGTCCAAATAGGACTTCAAATTAGAGTAAGGAAAGCGACGGAAAATGGCACTGGACAGAACACCGCTCCATCCTTTTGTGGCTCCAGCCGGAATCGCTTTGTTCGGAGCCAGTCCGACTAAAGGCACCTTGGGCTTTGGACTGGCAAAAAATATCAGCCAAGGCAGCTTTTCTGAACGCTGCTATTTCATAAACCCTAAACATACTGAAATCGAAGGACGCCCATGCCATCCTTCGCTGAATGAAATTGATGCGAGGATCAGTCTGGCACTGATCGCTTCTCCAGCGGATAGTGTTCCCAGCATTTTGGAAGCCTGCGGAAAACGCAATATCCAGTCCGCGATAGTTTATTCCGCCGGGTTCAACGACAGCGATGTAAACCGCTGCGATAGCTTCCAGCGTATGGCGGAAATGGCGGCGCGTAAGCGAATTCGCATCTTTGGGCCCAAGGCTTTGGGTTATGCCCTGCCTCATAGCGGACTGAATGCAACACCCATCACCAAAACAGTTCCAACCGGAAATCTGGCTTTCGTCTCTCAGTCGAGTGCGATATGCGCCGGCATTCTCGACTGGAGCATGAACAACGAGTTTGGGTTTTCTGCAATATTTTGCCCGGGCGAAGGAACGGATCTGGAACTGCCCGAGATTCTTGATTATCTCGCTGCAGACCCTCACACTGAAAGTATCCTTCTCTACCTGGAGGGACTGCATGACGCGCGGCGCTTTTTAAGCTCGGCACGGGCCGCAGCCAGCGTCAAGCCGGTTATTGCCGTAAAGGCCGGAAATCACCCGATGTCGGCACGGATTGCGGAAACACACAGCAAGACGCGCGTTGACAGGGACGATACTTTCGATGCTGCATTAAGACGTGCAGGCGTTTTGCGAGTCCGGTCGATCGGAGATATGTTCTCCGCTGCACGCGCACTGACAACGCCTCGCATGCCAAAGGGTAACCGCCTGGCGATCATTTCAAATGGTGGCGGTCCTGCAGTCATGGCGACCGATACTGCGGCTGAACTTGGCATTGCGTTGGGATCTTTGACGCCACACACCCTTGAGTTGCTTAACGAGCGGCTGCCTACGGCGTGGTCTAAAGGCAACCCGGTCGACGTTCTTTTCGATGCGAATCCAGAGCGTTTCGTCGGTGCGTTGATGACCTGCATTGACGATCCAAACATCGATGGCGTGCTTGCCATACTTTCTCCCAATACATTTGTTTCCCCAACTGACCTGGCACATGCTGTCCTGGCGACAACCCGACAGATCACCAAGCCCTTGCTCACGTGCTGGATGGGAGAAGCTGAAGCACGTGAGGGACGCGCCACCTTCGCCAAGGCTCGGATTCCCACCTTTCGCACGCCCGAGAACGCCGTTGTGGCCTTTGCCTTTATGGTCAATTGGGTACGCAATCAAAAATTGCTTCAGGAAACGCCGCCTTCCTTGACTTCTTACCAGGAGCCGAATACTCAAAGTGCTCAAGCCTTGGTAATGAAAGCGCTGGCCGAAAATCGCCATATTCTGACTCTGCCCGAAGCCAAGGAAGTTCTGGCAGCTTTTCATATTCCCGTATCGACCACCACCGTTGCAAGGAGTTCGATGGAAGCTGTCGAGATCGCCGACCAGCTCGGTTATCCGGTAACCATGAAACTGGCCACAAGCGGCCGCGGGAATAATCCTCTTGGCGCTGGTGAGCGCCAGTTTCCGACATCCGCATTGGAAGTCGAAACATCGTTCGACAGTTTGACGAAAGCAAATGACGCGCGAGAGGTCTATCTGGAGCCCTTTATTGACATGCCGTCTGGTCGTGAACTTCGCATTTCGATCCGGCCTGATCGCGTCTTCGGACCCGTACTCGCGCTTTCCGAGGGTGGCATCGCGCCCGACATTTACGATGCCCGTTCGATTGCCCTGCCACCCCTGAATCCGCGTCTGGTCGGAGAGATGATCGAGGAGCCACATGTCGCCCGGTTGTTGGGGCCTCTAAGACAAATGCCAGCGGTAGCTGAAGCGCCGC
The DNA here is from genome assembly GCA_021738385.1 of Sulfuritalea sp. Taxonomy (GTDB): domain Bacteria; phylum Pseudomonadota; class Gammaproteobacteria; order Burkholderiales; family Rhodocyclaceae; genus Sulfuritalea. The sequence continues at coordinate 13,332 of JAIPCF010000076.1, forward strand.
TGCGCGACATTTTGTTGCGCGTCTCTGAAATTGCCAGTGAGCTCCCTTGGCTGCGTGCGCTCGATATCGGCTCCCTTCTGGCAGATGAAAACGGAGCTGTGGTGACGGACGTCCGCATCGATATCCGTTCGCTATCGACAAATCGGGATCGTTACGAGCACATGGCGATATACCCCTACCCTGCGCAATTTGCAGGTGAGTGGGCATTGAAGAATAAAGCGGCCTGTACCATTCGTCCTATCCGCCCCGAAGACGCCAATGCACTTCAGGAGTTCGTTCGCGGACTCTCGCACCGCAGCAAGTATTTCCGTTACTTCAGTTCGGTATCGGAGCTAACGCAGCACCTTCTGGCGCGATACACACAGATAGATTACAGTCGCGAGTTAACCTTGGTCGCTACCGTTCGGCACGATGGGCGTACGCGAATGGTTGGTGAGGCCAACTACGCCGCTTTGCCCGATCGCAAGACCTGTGAGTTTGCCATCATCGTTGCTGACGAGATGGCCGGCCAGGGCCTTGGTTTTCGTCTCATGAGTTGCTTGATGGAAGCGGCCCGACAGCAGGGATACACTCAGATTTATGGTCAGGTATTGCCGGATAACGAACCGATGCTGACGTTGATGGAATCTCTGGATTTTGTCGTAAGGCTGACTGACGAAGAAAACGGGGCACTCGAGGTTTCCCGAGACCTCTGAGTCCGGCGAAACAGACCGATCTGTTTGCCGGATCAGCAAGCCTTGGTCTCGCTACGGCCTGCAGCAATCTGACGAGCCAATAGGATGATCGGCAAGAGACCGACGGCGACAATCGCCAGAGCCGCACTAGAAGCTTCTGCAAGGCGTTCGTCAGCCGCCAACGTGTAGGTTTGCGTTGCCAGCGTGTCGAAATTGAAAGGACGCATCACCAAAGTTGCCGGGAGCTCCTTCATTACATCCACAAACACCAGCAGCGCTGCGGTCAGCAAACTTCCGCGCATTAGAGGCAGATGTACCCGGCGCAGCACTTCATTGGGGGGGCTACCCAAGCTGCGGGCAGCGGCCTCCATGCTCGGGGTGATGCGCGCAAAACCAGCCTCTACCGTTTGCAGGGCAATCGACAGAAATCGAGCAAGATAAGCGTACACCAGCGCGGCAATGCCACCAGTAAGTATGAGTCCGGGGTTACTGCCTGTCATCTGCTGCCAGAACCCGGCTAACAAATGATCAAGCCGAGTTACCGGGATCAGCACTCCCACAGCAATGACCGAACCCGGGACGGCGTAGCCCAAGCCAACCACGCGACTCGCCAATCGAGGCAATCGGTGCCCTTCTCGTGCGGCAAATCCAAGCAACAAAGCCAGTAGCGCCGCCAGAACAGCTGTCAGCGCCGCCAGTGTGAAGCTGTTTCTAGCCAGGATCAGAAAGCGGCTGGCAAAACCGGGGCCTTGCTCCCCGGAATCCCCCAAAGCCAAGCGTAGCAACAATACCGCTGGCAGGAGAAATCCGACGACAACCGGTATCGAGCAAGCTATCTGTGCCGACAGCGCCTGCCAGCCACTGAGTACCTGCCTGGTAGCACGGCGCCGGCCGGTACTGTCGTGATATCGAGCGCGTCCGCGGCTCATTCGCTCAAGCAGAATCAGCAGCGCCATGAAGCCCAACAACGCAGCAGCAAGCTGCGCTGCGGCGACGCGATCACCCAGTGAAAACCACGCTCGGTAAATACCGGTGGTAAAAGTCTGAACCGCAAAATAGGCCACCGTGCCGTAATCGGCCAAAGTCTCCATCAGCGCCAACGCCATGCCAGCGGCAATCGCCGGCCGAGCCAGTGGCATCGAAACGCGCCAGAAGCCCTGCCACGGATTGAGACCGAGCGCGCGCGCTGCTTCAATCATGCCTCCTGCGCGTTCGAGAAAGGCGGTGCGCACCAACAGATACACATAGGGGTAGAGCACGCAGGAAAACAACACGATGGCCCCCGCCAGCGAACGCACATCCGGAAACCAGTAGTCGCCATGCTTCCAACCAAAACTTTCGCGCAAACCGGTCTGAACCGGACCGACAAACTGCAGAAAATCGGTATAGGTGTAGGCCAGCACATAGGCCGGCATAGCCATCGGTAGCAGCAATGCCCATTCCGCCACCCGTCTTCCGGGAAAATCGTTCAGCGCCACCAGCCAGGCCGCTCCCGTGCCCATCGCAGCAACACCCGTGCCTACACCAAGACAAAGCCAGATCGAATTCGCCACATACTCAGGCAGCACCGTTGCCATCAGATGGCCCCAGGTACCGCTGGTACCTCCGCTGAAAATGTTGGCGCCTACCGCGAGCACAGGCAACGCCACCAGAACAGCGAGCGCGAAGGAGAAAGCGACGAGAGGGGAGAGGTTGAACAGACGGGGCACGGCCGGCTGATTATAATTGAGACTCATTCTCTACAAACTTGGATTCTCCCAAACAATATGCCTTTGCTCGAAGTCGACCAAATCAG
>JAIPCF010000077.1 GCA_021738385.1 Sulfuritalea sp.
CGTTTCGCGCCTGCCCAGGTGGCGGAATTGGTAGACGCACTAGTTTCAGGTACTAGCGCTGAGAGGCGTGGGGGTTCGAGTCCCTTCCTGGGCACCAAGCATGTTACGCGATAAAGAAAAAGCAAGGGCCGCCAGTTTTTTACTGACGGCCCTTTGTTTTTTTGATGTTCTCTTACTCGAATGGATGCCTCAGAACTATCGTCTCTTCTCGATCCGGTCCCGTGGAAATCATATCCACCGGGACGTCACAAAGCTGCTCCATGCGGTTGATGTAGGCACGCGCTTCGACCGGCAAGCCTTCCAGGGTCTTGACTCCAACCGTGCTACCTTTCCAGCCGGGAATCGTCTCGTAAATCGGCTCGCAACAGGCAAGATCATCTGCACCCACCGGCAGAATGTCTGAAACACTGCCATTGATGCGGTAGCCGGTACATATTTTGAGCTCCTCGACTCCGTCGAGAACATCCAGCTTGGTGATACATAGGCCGGAGATGCCATTGATCTGGATTGCCCGCTTCAATGCTGCTGCATCGAACCAGCCGCAGCGCCGTGCCCTTCCGGTAGTCGCACCAAACTCGTGTCCCTTGGTCGCCATGTGCTTGCCGACCGGATCCTGCTTATCAATTGCATCGTAAAGCTCGGTAGGAAACGGGCCTCCCCCAACGCGCGTGGTGTAGGCCTTGGTGATACCGAGAATGTAGTGCAGCATCCCCGGCCCGACACCGGCACCTGCGGCAGCAGCTCCTGCAACGCAATTGGATGATGTAACAAACGGATAGGTGCCATGATCGATATCAAGCAACGTACCCTGAGCACCTTCAAATAGCAGATTTGCTCCGGCCCGGTGCGCGTCGTACAGTGCGCGCGGCACATCGGCAATCATCTTGGTCAAACGCGGAGCGATTGCCAGGGCGCCATCGTAAACCTGCTGAAAACCAACGGGTGCCGCACCATGATAGTTTTTCAGCACAAAATTGTGATACTCGAGAATCTCAGCCAGGCGCTCTGCAAATATCTTGGGTTTTGTCAAATCCTGCAGTCGAAGACCACGACGCGCTACCTTGTCCTCGTAGCAGGGTCCAATACCGCGTCCGGTGGTACCAATCTTGTTGCTGCCGCGCGCAACCTCCCGGGCAATATCCATCGCTTGGTGATAAGGCAGAATCAGCGGACAAGCTTCAGAAATCTTCAGTCGCTCCTCTGCGTCGATTCCGGCCTCTGTCAGTTCGTCGAGTTCCTTTATCAACGCTTCAGGCGAAAGCACGACGCCGTTACCAATGTAGCAGGTGACACCGGACCGAAGAATGCCGGAGGGCACCAGATGCAACACCGTTTTTTTGCCGCCGATTACCAGGGTATGGCCTGCGTTGTGCCCTCCCTGAAAGCGCACTACCCCTTGTGAATGGTCGGTCAACCAGTCGACGATCTTGCCTTTTCCTTCGTCGCCCCACTGTGTACCGACGACCACGACATTTTTTGCCATTTCAATCTTCCTTCAGAGATTCAATGATCCAGTTGTCGCCGTTGCGCACCAAAATCCGGTCGCAGCCAGCTTCGCGCCAATTGCCCTCATGGCAGGGCAGGGCCAGAACCACACGCTCTCCCTGTGCCCGCAGGCGCTTGGCCTCGGCGTGTAAAGCATCATCTTCCGGCCACGGAGCGAGAATTGCTCCACGCGGCTCGCCGTTCGGAGACAATCGCGCCAGTTCGCGCAAATCCATCGAAAACCCGGTGGCGGGTCGAGCCCGCCCAAAAGCTTTGCCAAAATTGTCATAGCGACCTCCAAGCGCAATGGCCGCCGGACTGCCGCTGCAATACGCAGCGAACGCAACGCCACTGTGATAGTGGTATCCGCGCAGATCCGCCAGATCGAAGCTCAATGGCAAATCAGCAAGCGAGTCGGCGAGCCGATGCAGATCAGACAATGCCGCTGAAATTTGGGGCGACTCGGGCAATAATTCAGCCGCACGGGCAAGCACCCGCCGATCGCCATAGAGCTCTGGCAACACCAGCAGTGCCTCACGAATGTGATCTGCTATGCCCAATGTCAGTTCTTTCACAGCCGGCATGTCTTTGCCTTGCAACGCGGAAAACAACTCTTCTTCGGCGTCCGGAGAAAAGTCAGCTTGTTTGGTCAGGCTGCGAAAAATGCCGACATGGCCAAGATCGATGCGCGAGGTAGTGATACCGCAGAGTCCGAGTGCGGTGGAGAGCAGGCGAATGGCCTCTATGTCCGCCTCCAAACCGGCATGCCCATAAATTTCTGCCCCTATCTGCAGGGGTTCCCGAGTGGCATTGAACCCGGCAGGCAGCGTATGCAGCACACTACCGCAATAGCACAAGCGGGTGACGCCCTTGCGGTTCAGCAAATGGGCATCAATGCGAGCAACCTGCGGTGTGATGTCGGCGCGCACGCCCATACTGCGACCCGAAAGTTGATCGACCAGTTTGAAGGTACGCAAATCGAGATCGTGACCACTACCCGTGAGCAAAGACTCGACGTATTCAAGCAGCGGAGGGATGATGAACTCAAAGCCGCTACGGGCAAACTCATCCAGCAGATCACGGCGCAGATCCTCCATACGCTTGGCGTCGCGCGGTAGCACGTCTTCAATCGCTTCTGGCAGGAGCCAACGTCGGTTTGCCATGACTGTCAGCGGAACACAGTTAGCAACATCACGCCAACCAGCATCGACGACAGGCCGATAAAGCGAATCTGCCCATCACTCAATTCGATAACGCGCCTGAAGGTATCACGCCAGACACGAGGCGCAAGAAAGGGCAGCAAACCCTCAATCACTAGCATCAATGCAAAAGCCAACAGCACAGTGTTAAGCATTTCAAACCACCAGCGCTGCCTGGATCACTTGCCCTTGCCGCTGCTCTTCAGATACTTGAAGAACTCGGAATTGGGTTCGATCACCAAAAGATCACTCTTGCTCTTGAAACTGTTGCGATAAGCTTCCAAGCTTCGGTAAAAGGAATAGAACTCCGGGTTCTCACCAAAAGCCTTTGCATAAATTGCAGCACCCTTGGCATCGCCTTCACCTTTGATTTTCTGAGCGTCGCGATAGGCCTCGGCCAAAATCACCTCGCGCTGACGATCAGCGTCCGCCCGAATTTTTTCCGCTTCTGCTGCGCCTTCTGCTCTCAACTCACTGGCCACGCGTTTGCGCTCGGTTTCCATGCGTCGATATACCGACTCGGACACCTCAGGCGGCAGATCGACCCGCTTTAGACGGACGTCAACAATCTCGACGCCAATAGTGCGCATGTCGGTATCAGCCTTCTTCTGCACCGAAACCATGATGTCGTCACGAGCCCCTGAAACTACGTCATGAACTGTACGCCGCCCAAATTCCTCACGCAGACCCGAATTGACGGTCTGCGACAGGCGCGTTCTGGCCAAGGTCTCGTCGCCACCCACCGAAATGTAGTACTGCTTCACATCGTGAATGCGCCATTTAACGAAGGAGTCGACGAGAACCGGCTTCTTTTCAGCAGTAAGAAAACGCTCGGGGTCGGGTGTATCCATCGTCAGGATACGTCGGTCGAAAATTCTTACGTTCTGAATCATTGGCCATTTGAATGCGAGGCCCGGTTCGGTAATAACCTCCTTGATTTCTCCAAGCTGGAAAATAATTGCGGCCTGGCGCTGATCAACTGTGAATACTGTCATGGCGAACAGAGCCAGGATACCGAACAGCAACGATGCTATAAAAGACAGATGGCGTTGCATTAGCGTTCTCCTCGCTCACGGGAACCCAGACCGCCACGAGACCGGACATCACCCGATGTCGAGTGCTCAGCCTGAGGTGGCTGCGCGATTGAGGCGCTATCAGCGGATAGTGGAGCGGCGCCCGTCACCTGCATCAGTTTGTCCAACGGGAGGTAGAGCAGATTGCCCGAACCCTTTGCGTCCAGCATCACTTTACTGGTATTGGTATATACCCGTTCCACGGTTTCCAGATACATACGGTTTCGAGTCACTTCAGGTGCCTTCCTGTATTCAGTCAGAACCTGCTTGAAGCGCGAAGCATCACCCTCGGCAGTAACAATTATCCGCTGACGATAACCATTGGATTCCTCCTTCAGTCGCGACGCCGCACCGCGCGCACGCGGAATCACGTCGTTGGCATAGGCCTGGCCCTCGTTCTTCTGTCGCTCACGATCCTGTCCGGCCTTGACGGCATCATCAAAAGCCGCCTGAACCTGCTCGGGCGGCTGAGTGCCCTGCATATTCACCGAACGAACCTGAATCCCGGTGTTGTACTTGTCTAGAATATCCTGAATCAATTTTTGTGTATTCGCGGCAATCTGATCGCGCCCCTCATAGAGAACGAAGTTCATCTTGTTCTTGCCCACAACCTCGCGAATCGCTGTTTCCGATGCCTGCATCACTGCATCATCCGGATGGCGATTGTTGAACAAATAGTCCTTGGGATCTTTGAGTAAATACTGAACTGCAAACAGCACGCTGACGATGTTTTCGTCATCAGTTAGCATCAGCGCCTCTTTCGGCACCTTGTTCTTATCTGAACCACGGTAACCAACTTCAACCGTGCGCACACCTGTTAGATTAACGATCTCGTGACTCTCAATCGGCCACGGCATGCGCCAGCGCAATCCAGGTTCGGTCGTTTGGTTGTACCGCCCAAACTGGAGTACCACGCCTCGCTGCGAAGCATCGACAATGTAGAAACCGCTACCCAGCCAGATTGCGGCTACCAGCGCCAGGATCAGTCCAATGCCTCCGCCGAACTGTTTCGGACTGATCGATGGCATCCGGTTCCCAGAGTCACCTCCGTTACCTCCACCGCCTCGGTTCCCGAACAAACCGGTCAAGCGGCGATTGAAGTCGCGCCAGAGTTCTTCGAGATCAGGAGGGCCTTGATTGCCGCCTCCGCGCTTGCCACCGCCGGGCTGGTTGCCCCAGCCATGGTCGTTCAGAGACATTAGAATACCTGCGATCACTTTGGTCTTTTTGGATAGTAAGAGAAGGAAAAATCTTTCGGGAGATATCAGGCCGCAGCAGCAGGAACTCCAACATGCCGACTCGCAGTTTCAGCGAGTGCTCCCCGCAGCAACGATACCCCGGCCCCAGTGCGGGCGCTCAATCGAACGCTGATAATATTACCACAGTCATCACGTTCAACCCCTGGGCTCGCCGCGGTCATATCGACCTTGTTCCAGACCAGAATCTGCTGAACTTCAAGCGCCCCAATCTCCCGCAATACAGAAGCTACCGAGTCGATCTGCTGATCGCGATCAGGGCTCGCCGAGTCCACCACATGTAACAGAAGATCAGCCTGGGCCGTCTCCTCCAGGGTAGCCTCGAAGGCCGACACCAAGGCATGAGGAAGATCGCGAATGAAACCAACCGTGTCGGAAAGTACTATCGCTCCCGCGCCCTCAACGTACAGTCTGCGTGAAGTGGTGTCGAGTGTCGCGAACAGCTTGTCAGCGGCATAAGCGCCAGCTTTGGTCAAAGCGTTAAAAAGCGTACTTTTTCCGGCATTGGTATAGCCCACCAGGGATATCGCCAAAACTTCGCCACGTGCACGCGCACGTCTCTGTACCTTGCGCTGACGCTCCATTTGCTTCAAGCGATCCTTTAGCAGCGCAACTCGCTTGCCGAGCAGGCGGCGATCTGTTTCAAGTTGCTTTTCACCAGGTCCGCGCAAGCCAATACCGCCCTTTTGTCGCTCCAGGTGGGTCCAGCCGCGCACCAATCGGGTCGCGAGATGCTGAAGCTGAGCAAGTTCGACCTGCAGCTTGCCTTCGTGACTTTTGGCTCGTAGTGCAAAGATGTCCAGGATCAGACTACTGCGGTCGACCACCCGGCACTCCAAAGCGCGTTCAAGATTACGCTGCTGACCCGGAGACAGTTCATGATTGAATACCACCACGTCAGCATCATGCAACCGCACCGTTTCGCCGATTTCGGCAACCTTGCCTTTACCGGCAAATAGCGCGGGGTCTGGCCTGGCGCGCCTGCCGGAAACCACCGCCAGCGCCCTGGCTCCGGCACTGCCTACCAGCAGGCTAAATTCGGAAAGACGCTCCGAGTAATCGCCTTCACCGAAATCCAGTTGCACCAGAACCGCGTTCTCACCGCTGGCTGGACGCTCGAACATCAGGGCAATGCCCTCATGACAAACGCCCGAACCGACAGCAACAGATCAATCGGCTTCGGCTTCCGCTGCGAAATTGACCGGTCGCGCCGGAACAACTGTCGAAATGGCATGCTTGTATACCATTTGGGTCACCGTATTCTTGAGCAGAACAACATACTGGTCGAAGGACTCGATCTGGCCTTGCAGTTTGATGCCATTGACCAGGTAGATCGAAACCGGAACGTGCTCACGACGCAGGGTGTTTAGAAACGGGTCTTGTAGCATTTGCCCTTTATTACTCATTGATAGTGATCCTTAAAATTTTGTCCGCTTTGCACGGTACCGACGGTTTGGTGCCGAACTTCATCGAGTTTCGATTGCGAACTATTGGTCTTCAAGCGAAATACTGTAATCGATTTTGCTTCGCCGTGCCACCAGAGCCGACTTTTCAATTAACGTAGGGGTTCTTCGAAGTCTTGTATTGAATGCGCAGGGGTGTTCCCTGGAGCTTGAACGCCTCGAGAAAGTAGCGTTCCAGATAGCGTGTATACGAGGCCGGCACATGCTCCAAGGCATTGCCATGAATCACAATGATCGGGGGATTACTCCCACCTTGGTGCGCATAGCGCAATTTTGGACGTATGGCACCGTGACGCGGCGGTGTCTGTTTTTCCACGGCGGCAATTAGCACGCGAGTCAGTTTCGGAGTGGACATTTTGGCCATCGCTGCGGCGTAAGCCCGGTCCACCGAAGACAGAACACCAGCAATTCCTTGAGCTTTCAGTGCGGAAACGTAATGTACACGGGCAAACCCGAGAAAGTTGAGCTTGTGTTCGATATCCAGCCTGATGCGTTCGCGGCGGTAGCTGTCCACTGCGTCCCACTTATTGACCGCGACCACCAACGCCCGCCCAGCCTCGATGATGAAGCCGGCAATATGCGCATCCTGATCTGAAATTTCCTGAGTGGCGTCAACCATTAGAACAACCACGTTGGCCTCCTCGACAGCCTGCAGGGTCTTGATCACCGAAAACTTTTCAATGGTCTCAAAAACGCGTCCCTTGCGCCGCAGACCTGCCGTGTCGATCAGTGTGTAGGCTCGCCCATTGCGCTCGAATTGAACCTCGATAGCATCACGCGTGGTTCCCGGCATGTCGAAAGCAATGACACGTTCTTCACCAAGCAGTGTGTTGATAAGTGTACTCTTGCCGACGTTGGGCCGGCCAGCAATGGCCACTTTGGGTCCTGCCGATTCGTCGTCACTTTCATGCTCATCGGGAAACGGCGCCAGCGCTAGTTCAACAAGTTCGCGTACGCCTTCGCCATGAGCCGAAGAAATCACGCAGGGGTCGCCACAGCCAAGTTCATAGAACTCTGCGGCGACAACTGCCCTGTTCATACCCTCGCCCTTGTTTGCTGCCAGCAGCAGTGGACGTCCGCTTCGACGCAACAGATCAGCGATAACCTTGTCCTGCGGCGTCAGGCCCGTGCGGATGTCGACGATGAAGATCAGTACATCGGCTTCCGCAATAGCTGCCTCGGCCTGGCGTGCCATTTCGAGCACCATGCCTTCTTTGGCTTGGGGTTCGAAGCCCCCGGTATCCACCACGAGATAGGGCTTGCTACCCAGTCGGCCATGCCCGTAATGTCGGTCCCTTGTCAGCCCCGGTTGATCCGCGACCAGGGCGTCGCGTGTCCGGGTAAGACGGTTGAACAGGGTCGATTTACCGACGTTAGGCCGTCCTACGATTACCAGCGTTGGTTTCATGCCAAGCTGGAGCAATCAGCAGCGATTGGATCCTGCGTATGCGTGTTCGACATAATGCTAACGAGCTTCCAGCACATACAGGCCTCCACCTTCCGTCTGCACCAACAAGCTACTACCAAAACGTATTGGATCGGCCCTTACCGCCTTGCCATCGGTCGTGGCGCGAGCGGCAAAAGCACCGTCCTCACGTCGCAATAAATGGACTACCCCTTGATAGTCTGCTACCGCGACCTGATTTTCGAGCGCCAATGGTCTCGAAACACCACGCCTGGACAATTTGTCCTGCTTCCAGACACTGGCACCACTGTTGCGATCAAACGCAAGTACCGTACCCGCGTCATCGGAAACATAGACATTCCGACTGTCAATATCCAAGCCGACGCTCGATGAAAGTTCGCGCGACCAGAGCGTATTGCCGGTGCGAGTATCGAAACAGGCGACGCGTCCTTGGAAGGCCACTGCGCAAACCGTATTCCCGCTCACGACAGGAGAACTGGTGATATCGGCCACGCGCTCCAATTCCGTCGATCCCTTGGGTAGTGCTACCGCAACTTCCCACACAGCCGCACCATTATTGTTGGCCATGGCTACCAGTTTTCCTCCCGGAAAGCCCGCCAGGGTGACACTCGGTGTCAACAACACACCCACATTCGAACGCAAAGAAAGGGTCGGCGTACTGCGCTGATAGACCCAGCGCCGCTTGCCGTCCGCCTCCTCGAATCCAAAAATGCGCGAGTCGCCGGAACGGACGACCACCAGACCATCCGCGACGGCCGGTGCTGAAAGAACTTCAGAACTAACCCGAGCCTTCCATTTCTCGCGACCTGTCTGTGCATCAAAAGCCAGCACTTCGCCCTTTGGAGTTCCAACGACCACCAGCTTTCCGTCGCTGCCTACGCCACCGGAAACAATCTGCCCGGCAGATACGCGCCAAACTTGATGCTCGCCATCGAATCGAACCAGCGTGCCATCACGTGCAGCGGCATATACGCTGCCACCGACAACCGCTGGCGAAAAAGTGAAATCACCTGCACTGCCGACATTGGCTTGCCAGAGACGAACCAATTCCGCGCTGACCTGGATGGACTGTAGTTCCGCGGGCTTGATTTTGGGCTGACTTGAACCGAATGGATTCAATTTCTCAACCGTCGAGCAGGCGCCAAGCAGCACTACTGAAGTCGCAACGATCAAGGCCAGTGAGGCAGCTTTCATCGAGCCATTCCCAGCGAGTCGCGCTTGGCTTCGATCAAACCACTGTAGCCACTGCGTTGTCGATTATTATCACTCTTGGCCAGAACTTCAAGCTTAACCAGCGCTAAATCGTAAGCTTTGCGGGCCTCGACTGTCTTTCCTTGCTCCGCAAAAATGTCACCGCGAAGTTCAGCAAATCTCGGCGCAAATGATTCAGCCGGTTCGGCTGCAAGCTGCTTGATAGCCTCGTCATAGGCTTTTTCATCAAGCATCACCGCAGCCAGTCGAAGTCGGGCCAAATCCCGCAGACCTGCGTCCTTGGAATTCTCAGCCGCCCACGCCAGTTGTACCTTGGCGCTTTTGGGCTCACCGCCATCAATCTGAGTTCGTGCTGCAAGCAGTGCGCCCAATCCCGCGTAGGCAGTCGAAGAATACTTGTCAATCAACTCGCCAGCCAGTTCGCGCGCTCGTTTCGCATCTTTTTGCGCTGCGGCTGTCTGCAAATCGGAAAACTTTGTCGACGCCTCCGCCGCCTGCTGCCGTTGCCACCAGTTCCAGCCTTGCCATCCAGATGCCGCCAATGCCAGAACAAGCAAAATTCCGGTCACCAGATTTCCATACATCTTCCACCAGGTTTTCAGCTCGTCGAGCTGTTCCTGTTCTTCCAGGTCATATGCTGCCATTGTCGTCTTCCATGGGGAAAAGAATATCGCCGAGATGATCGGCCAGTTGATCGAAACTTACACGGACCTGCAATGCAGGCGGCTCGTATCCTGATCGCAAGGGTTTAACGCTCACCGCTTCGGCCGCCGCCTCGTCTTCGCCGATTATCAACGCAATTTGCGCACCCGAGCCATCAGCCTTTTTCATCTGCGACTTGAAACTGCCACCGCCGCAGTGCAGATGGATGGAAAATCCCGCGCTGCGCAAGTGCTCTGCCACGCGAAACGCATAGCGACCAGCCGCTTCACCTTGATGTACGAGATAAGCATCGGGCACCACCGCCTCATGACGATGGCCCTGATCCAGCCACAGCGCAAGCAAACGCTCGATGCCCATGGCAAATCCACAGGCCGGCGCGGGCTTTCCTCCCAACTGTGCAATCAGGCCATCGTAGCGCCCACCCGCGCAGACAGTGCCCTGTGCGCCCAATTGATCAGTCACCCACTCGAACACGGTAAGGTTGTAATAGTCAAGGCCGCGTACCAGCCGCGGATTGATCCGGTAGGGAATTGCAGCGTCTTTCAGCAACTGCTGGACGCCTGCGAAATGTTTCAACGACTCCTCACCCAGATAGTCAATCAACTTTGGCGCAGCGTCGACCAGATCCTGAAGTTCAGGATTCTTCGTATCCAGTATGCGTAATGGATTGCTGTGTAGACGGCGTTGAGCTTCGCCATCCAACCGCTCGTGATTTCTTTCGAGGTAGGTCACCAATTCGGCCCGATGCCTTGCTCGCTCCTCAATATGACCCAAGGAATTGATCTCGAGGCGAATGCCATCTAGTCCGAGGTCATCCCACAAGCGAGCACACATGGCAATTTGCTCGGCGTCTATGTCGGGGCCAGCAAACCCAAGCGCCTCGACTCCAACCTGATGAAACTGCCGATACCGGCCTTTTTGGGGTCTTTCGTGACGGAACATCGGCCCCATGTACCACAATCGTTTTGGCCCATCGTAAAGCAGATTATGTTGGAGTACCGCGCGTACGCACGACGCCGTACCTTCTGGCCTCAAGGTCAGACTTTCACCATTCAGCGAGTCTTCGAAGGAGTACATTTCCTTCTCGACGATATCGGTCACTTCACCTATTGCTCGTGCGAACAGTGGCGTCGGCTCGATCAGAGGCATGCGGATTGGCCTGTAGCCGTAGGCTTGCAACCAATCACGCACGGATTCCTCGAACTGCTCCCAGAGTTCGGCGTCGATCGGCAGGATGTCATTCATACCGCGGATGGCTTGGAGGGTTTGTGTCATGGTTTGATATTCGTCTAAAGCGCGGGAGCTCCACACCTGTCGCGGTTAGTGGTTTGCTCTTTCCAGGTACTTCCTCGACACATAGTCATCGACAATCCGATGAAACTCTGCCGAAATATTGTCACCGCGCAAAGTAATGACGCGTTCACCATCCACATATACCGGCGCCACGGGTGCCTCACCGGTACCAGGCAAGGAAATTCCAATGTTGGCATGCTTGCTTTCACCCGGTCCGTTTACCACGCAACCCATCACAGCCAGCGTCATGTTCTCGACTCCGACCCGAGTCAATCGCCAGTCCGGCATGCGCTCCCTCACGTAATTCTGAATATCCTGTGCGAGTTCCTGAAACACTGTGCTGGTGGTTCGCCCACAACCAGGACATGCAGCGACAAGCGGTGTAAAGGCACGCAGACCCATGGTTTGCAAAATTTCCTGCGCCACGATCACTTCACGAGTTCGGTCGCCATTGGGCTCGGGGGTCAGCGATACTCGAATCGTGTCGCCGATGCCTTCTTGCAGTAATACTCCCAGCGCGGCGGTGGACGCAACGATCCCCTTGCTGCCCATGCCGGCTTCTGTCAGCCCCAGGTGCAGCGGGTAGTCACAACGAATTGCCAGTTCGCGGTATATGGCGATCAAATCCTGCACGCCTGAAACCTTGCAGGAAAGCACAATACGATCACCTGCCAAACCAAGGTCTTCTGCCTGGGCGGCGGACTCCAAAGCCGAGGTCACCATCGCCTCACGCATGATCTCCGTCGCGTTTTTTGGATCCGGTCGTTTGGCGTTCTCATCCATAATGCGCGCGAGTAACGCCTGATCAAGGCTGCCCCAGTTAACTCCGATACGAATCGGTTTGTCGTACTTGCATGCGATTTCTATGAGTTGCGCGAACTGCTCATCACGGCGGGCTCCCTTGCCAACATTGCCCGGGTTAATGCGCAATTTTGCCAAAGCCTCGGCACAGGCGGGATGTTCCGCAAGCAGCTTATGTCCATTGAAATGAAAGTCGCCAATCAGCGGCACATCAAGATTCATTTGTGCCAATCGGTCGCGTATTCTTGGTACGGCGGCGGCGGCTTCTCGGGTATTGACCGTTATCCGAACCAGCTCAGAGCCAGCCCGCGCCAGTTGCGCTACCTGCATCGCGGTCGCAAATACATCCTCGGTATCGGTATTGGTCATTGATTGAATGACGATCGGCGCCGTGCCACCAACGCCGACTTTTGCCACCATGGCAAGGCGGCTAGCGCGCCTTGCCAATGAAGATCCGGACATATCGTTCATTCCAGACTGAACCGCGCGACTTCTTCGCGCGTATACGGCTTGAGATCGATGCTGCGCTCTCCCATGTACACGCGCACGCCGGAGGCCTTGCCAATCCAAATCTGAAACGGTGCCTTGCCCTCAACATTTTGACGTGTACCCTTGGGGTACTCACCGACAAAAACTATTTTCTGCGTTGCGTCACGGACTTCGATCCATGAAAGATCATCGAACTCGACATGCAATCCCGCGAATTTTGACGACACTTGATCGGCACTTGTGTCAACAGGGGGTTCCTGTTCCACCGTTGGTGTTGGCGCTGGCGTTGCCGGTATCACCGCCGCCCCAGTATCTTCACGGCTTGTGTCGACCTGATTCGCCGCCACAGTAGGTTTCTCTGGACCAGAATTGCGATCGACTCGCCCCACCAAATAGGCAAAACTGGTATCCGTGCCTTTAAAGTTTATATACCAATAAGCGCCCAGAGCCAGCAGCAAGACCAGCGCCCCTGCCGCAACTAGCTTGGGAGGTACTCGCTCTACTATGGTCGGCGGCTCTGCCTCGCCCATATTCGCTGGGGGACGCACTTCCGCCGCTGAAACCGGTACCGCTGGTTGAAGCTGCTCCAGCAAGGAGGTCGCGTCAAGCCGAAGAAATTTGGCATAATTTCGAACCATGCCGCGCACCGCAATCGCCCCCGGTAAACTCGCATAGTCATCCCGTTCCAATGCCTCGATCTGGCGGGCACTAAAGCGAATTACCTGCACTACATCGGCAACTTTCAGCCCCTGGGCTTCCCTGTTTCTGCGCAGGACAGTTCCGGGCGTGTTCGCCTCTGCTGACACATCTTGCTCATCCGTCTCTTCAGGAAATGCATCTACGAGCTCGGTGTCTGTGCTACCAGTCAAAATCTCTTCACTCATAATTCCCTTGAATCAGCAATCGGTGCTCCGGTGAGCCCGGAAACCGACGACGCAATTGAAGAGCATGACGAGCCTCAGTCTCACGATCTCCCAGTTTGCGCTCAACCCTTAACGCCAACCAGAGAACTTCGGCAGTGGGCTCGATCATCTTTTCAATGTCCGTTGTCCACTGCCGGGCTTCTGTAAACCGCCCCTGCCGATAGGCAATATCCGCCAGCCAGTAAAGTGCCTGCGTGTTGGACGGCGACAGACGCAAACCGGTCAGCAGAAAATCTTCGGCTGCCTTGTCATTTTTTAGGCGTATCGAGCAAATCCCCGCGTTTGTATAAGGCTTGGTCGGCGTTGGGTAAAGCGGATTCTCAGCAGCTCTCAGAAAATGGGCAATTGAGCGCTCTGGACGCCCGCTCTGACATAGAAACCAGCCAAAGTTATTGTTTATTTCAGGATCGCCTGGCACCAATGACAGCGCTCTCTCGAAATTCTCCTCGGCCAGTCTGGTTTCGCCGAGCACCATGTGGGTGAGCCCCAGAAGATTGTAGGCCGGCGCGTAATTCGAATCGACCGACAGTGCGACACGAGCCTCTTCAAGCGCAATCGCCGAGCGGCCATCGAGCAAATACAGCGATCCTAGCTCGGTGTGCACCTTGGCACGCTTTTGCTGATCGTTTTCCGGTGGTTGTGCCGAAACAGCCTGCTGCGCACCCGAACCTGAGGGACCCATGGTTGTGCATCCCGCCAATAGAATCGCTATCAGAAAAGCAGGTATCGTCATGTTCATGATTGCAGTTCTACTCCAGCAGAAGTGCGAGGCGATCGTAGAGTTAAACCAAGGGCATTTGAAACGCGCCTTGATTTATCCAGCACTTTGCCGGCAAGTTGCCCGCAAGCGGCATCAATGTCTTCACCGCGCGTCTTGCGCGTGGTAGTGACAATTCCGCCATTGATCAAGATCGAGGCAAAGTGCCTGACCCGTTCCGCTGACGACCGGCGAAAGCCGGAAGCCGGGAATGGATTGAAAGGAATCAGGTTGAATTTGCAGGAAATATCTTGCACCAGATGCAGTAGAGCTCGCGCATCGGCATCGCTGTCATTAATGCCATCGAGCATCACATATTCGAAAGTAATGAAATCGCGAGGGGCTCTGACCAGATAGCGACTACAGGCTGCCATCAATTCGGCCAGTGGATATTTACGGTTAATAGGCACCAATTTGTCACGCAGGCCATCGGTTGGAGCATGCAGTGATACTGCCAGCGCAACCGGACAGGCTTCCGCGAGTCTATCCATCGCGGGAACGATGCCCGAGGTTGAAACCGTAACGCGCCGGCGTGACAAGCCATAGGCATGGTCATCCAGCATCAGTCGCAATGCAGGCACAAGATTGTCAAAATTGGCCAGCGGCTCGCCCATGCCCATCAGCACGACATTGCTGATAATTCGCTCACTGTCCTTGCCACCCGCCGCATCGTGCGCCATGGTTCGGTTCGCCTGCCAAAGCTGGCCGATAATTTCTGCGGTACTCAGGTTTCTGTTGAACC
Organism: Sulfuritalea sp.; assembly: GCA_021738385.1. Taxonomy (GTDB): domain Bacteria; phylum Pseudomonadota; class Gammaproteobacteria; order Burkholderiales; family Rhodocyclaceae; genus Sulfuritalea. The sequence goes on from JAIPCF010000077.1 coordinate 14,783, forward strand.
CCTGACGACCCGTTGAGCAAAACGCGCATTCGAGCGCACATCCGGCTTGAGACGAAATGCAAAGCGTTCCACGCTCATCCTCTGGGATAAAGACTGTCTCCACTGCGTTGCCATTGCCGACGTCGAAAAGAAACTTCCGTGTGCCATCGTCCGACAATTTGTCGCTAATAGTCGGCGCTGGTGACACGGTAGCGGTCGATATCAACTTTGCTCTCAATGACTTGGCGATGTCAGTCATCGCATTGAAGTCACTCTCCCCAAACTGATGCACCCAGCGCAATACCTGACGCGCCCGGAAAGGCTTCTCGCCTTGCTGTGCGAACCAGGTTGTCAGCCCTGCGGCGTCAAAATCAAGGAGGTTTACAGCCATTGACAATTAGCGCGAATCAGTAGTGTCCCAATGTTCTCACGTTGGGTTCGTATAACAAGTTGAAGGATTGAGGATATTCCGTGTTTGAAGCTGGTCTCGATTTGAACGTCGCTCGTAGCATTCCGGGTTCTTCCAACCGGACTGCGGGTATAGTC
>JAIPCF010000005.1 GCA_021738385.1 Sulfuritalea sp.
CATCGTATCGAGCATGGCCAGGGCCGTCCGGATGATCTCGATTTGCTGAACCGGGTGACAGACAACATGATGGGCAAAACCATCTGCGCGTTGGCCGACGCCGCCGCTTTCCCGGTGCGCAGCTTCATCAAGCATTTCAAGAACGAGTTCGAATACCACATCGAAAACAAGAAGTGTCTGGTCGATCCTGAGGTTCAGAAGATGGGCAGCGGCTTTTTCAAGGTAGGGGCCGCGTAATGGTCGAAATCGAGATCGACGGCAAGACGCTGCAAGTCGCAGACGGCAGCACCATCATCGAGGCGGCCCACCAGCTGGGCACCTACATTCCGCACTTCTGCTACCACAAGAAACTGTCCATCGCGGCCAACTGCCGGATGTGCCTGGTGCAGGTGGAAAAGGCGCCGAAGCCGATGCCGGCCTGCGCGACGCCGGTGACCAACGGCATGAAGGTGTTCACGCACTCCGAACTGGCGGTCAAGGCCCAGAAGGGCGTGATGGAGTTCCTGCTGATCAACCACCCGCTGGATTGCCCGATCTGCGATCAGGGCGGCGAGTGCCAGTTGCAGGATCTCGCGGTCGGCTACGGCGAGTCCGCCTCGCAGTACCAGGAAGAAAAGCGCGTCGTTCCCGACAAGGATCTCGGTCCGCTGGTGTCGACCGACATGACCCGCTGCATCAACTGCACGCGCTGTATTCGCTTCACCGCCGAGATTGCCGGCTTCCAGGAACTCGGCCAGTCCTATCGCGGCGAGCGCGCCGAGGTCATGCCCTTCATCGGCAAAACGGTGGACACCGAACTCTCCGGCAACATCATCGACCTTTGCCCGGTCGGTGCGCTGACCTCGAAGCCTTTCCGCTTCTCGGCGCGCACCTGGGAACTGTCGCGGCGCAAGTCGGTGAGCCCGCATGACGGCCTCGGCAGCAACCTGATCGTGCAGACCAAGCACGACCGCGTGATGCGCGTGCTGCCTCTCGAAAACGAAGACATCAACGAATGCTGGCTGACCGACAAGGAGCGTTTCTCCTATCTTGGCCTGAATTCGCAAGGTGACAACGGGCGGCTGACGAAGCCGATGGTGAAGCAGGGCGGTGAATGGAAGGAGGTCGACTGGAACGTCGCCCTCGATTACGCCTCGCATGCGTTGCGTGATGTTGCCAATACACACGGTGGCGGTGCTATCGGTGGTCTGATAAGTCCGCATGCCACGCTCGAGGAAATGTATCTGGCGCAAAAACTGTTGCGCGGCCTGGGCAGCGAAAACATTGATTTCCGTCTGCGCCAGAGTGATTTCTCTGCTGATGGAAAGCGCAAGGGAGCGCCCTGGCTGGGAATGAAGATCGCAGAAATCAGCGAACTCGATCGTGTACTGGTGGTGGGCTCCTTCCTGCGCAAGGATCATCCGCTGATTGCTCAACGCCTGCGCCAGTCTGCCAAGCGCGGAGCTCAAATCAGCGTCCTGCACAGCGCGGATGACGACTTGTTGATCACGCTGGAGGCGCGCGCCATTGTCGCACCATCGCAACTTCCGGCTCAGCTTGCCGAAGTCGTCAAGGCCGTCGCCGAACTCAAGGGCGCGACTGTGGCTGCGGAACTGCAAAAAGTCGACGCTGGTCGCATTGATGTAAATGCGGCGAAGAAAATCGCAGCAAGCCTGGTTTCAGGCAGTGAAGGCGGCAAGTGCGGCATCCTGCTCGGCAACTTCGCACAGCAACATCCGCAAGCGGCAACGCTGAATGCGCTGGCACAGCAACTGGCGGTGCTGCTGGGTGGCCGTTTCGGTTTCCTCGGTGAGGCAGCAAATAGTGTCGGCGGATATGTCGCCAAGGCAGTCCCGACAGGCGAGGGCTTCAACGCAGCGGCAATGCTCGACGCGCCGCGCCAGGCTTATGTCGTCGTCGGTACCGAGCCGGAACTCGATTGCGCCAACGGCGCCAAGGCGCTGGCAAGCCTGACTCAGGCTGCTGTCGCCGTGGTTCTGAGCCCCTTCAAGTCGCAGGCCATGCTTGACTATGCGGCAGTACTGCTGCCTGTGTCGCCGTTCTCCGAAACTTCGGGTACTTTCGTCAATACCGAAGGCCGGGTGCAAAGTTTCTACGCCGCCGCCAAACCACTGGGCGAGTCCCGGCCGGCTTGGAAAGTATTACGCGTACTGGGCAATCTGCTGAAGGTCGAAGGCTTTGACCAGGACAGCAGCGAAGAAGTACGTGATGAGGCTCTGGGAGGCAAACCTGAGTTTGTTCCCGGTCTGGATAATGGTATCGAAGTCGCACCGAGTCTCAACGCGAATGTCAACGGGCTAGAGCGGGTCGCCGATGTGCCGATTCACTTTGCCGATTCTCTGGTACGCCGCTCGCCATCGCTGCAACAAGCAACCGACTCCGCCGCTCCAACGGCACGCATGAACGCCGCAACGCTGGCGAAACATGGTTTGGCCGTTGGGGATACCGTAAAAGTCGGCGCTGGCGATACGGCGAGCGTTACGCTTGCCGTGAAACTGGACGCGGGTCTCCCCGATGGAGTGCTGCGCGTTGCTGCTGCCCACGCCAGTACGCAGGCGCTGGGCGCCATGTTCTCCGTTCTCAGCGTGGAGAAGGCGTGATGGAAACCACCGTTCTCGGTTTCTTCGAATGGTTGTGGGGGCCGCTGTGGGCGCCGCTCTGGACTCTGGTTCAGCCGGTATGGCCGCTGATCTGGACTCTGGTCAAGATCGTCCTGATCCTTGCTCCCTTGCTGCTTTCGGTTGCCTATCTGACTTTCTGGGAACGCAAGATCATTGGCTGGATGCAGGTTCGCATCGGTCCCAACCGCGTCGGCCCCTGGGGTCTGCTGCAGCCGATCGCCGACGGCATGAAGCTGTTCTTCAAAGAGGTATTGTTTCCTTCTGCGGCCGACAAGAAACTCTTCATTCTTGGTCCCATCATGGCGATTGCCCCGGCGCTGGCTGCCTGGGCGGTGATTCCATTCGCGCCGGGTTGGGTGCTGGCCAACGTCAATGCCGGCGTCCTGTATTTACTGGCGATCAGTTCGGTGGGCGTCTACGGCATCATCATTTCCGGCTGGGCATCGAACTCGAAGTACCCGTTCTTTGCCGCCATGCGCGCCTCGGCGCAGATGATTTCCTACGAGATCTCGATGGGCCTGGCGCTGATCACAGTCCTGATGGTGTCGAACAGCCTGAACCTGACCGAGATAGTTGTGGCGCAAAGCGCGGGACGCTTCGCTGATATGGGTATTGGCGCGCTATCCTGGAACTGGCTGCCGCTGCTGCCGATGTTCGGCGTGTATCTGATTTCCGGAATCGCGGAAGTCAATCGCGCGCCGTTCGACGTGGTCGAGGGCGAGTCGGAAATTGTTGCCGGTCACATGGTCGAATATTCGGGCATGTCCTTCGCGATGTTCTTCCTCGCCGAATACGCCAACATGATCCTGATCGCGGCGATGACCTCGATCTTCTTCCTTGGCGGCTGGTTGTCCCCGGTGAGCTTCCTGCCTGACGGTTTCCATTGGCTGGCCGCGAAGATGGCCTCGGTCCTGTTCTTCTTCCTCTGGATTCGAGCCACCTTCCCGCGCTATCGCTACGACCACATCATGCGTCTGGGCTGGAAGGTATTCGTGCCGCTCACGCTGGTGTGGATTCTTGTTGTCGGCATCTGGATGATGTCGCCGCTGACCATCTGGAAATAGGACCGAGAGATCGCCATGGGTGCAAGAGATTTCATTGGTAGCCTGTTCCTCAAGGAACTGTTCAAGGGTATGGCAGTGACCGGGCGCTACATGTTCGCGCGCAAGATCACCGTTCAGTACCCGGATGAGAAAACCCCGCAAAGCAATCGCTTTCGCGGTCTGCATGCCTTGCGTCGCTATCCGAATGGAGAAGAACGCTGCATCGCCTGCAAACTGTGCGAGGCAGTTTGTCCGGCGCTGGCGATCACCATCGAGTCGGCAGAGCGCGATGATGGCAGTCGCCGCACCACACGCTACGACATCGATCTGACCAAATGCATTTTTTGCGGTTTCTGCGAGGAAGCCTGCCCGGTTGACGCCATCGTCCAGACCCGTATCTTCGAGTACCACGGCGAGAAGCGTGGCGATCTCTATTACACCAAGCAAATGCTGCTGGCCGTCGGCGATCGAAACGAAACACAGATCGCAGCCGATCGTGCCCAGGATGCGCCTTACCGCTGACCCAGCCATGGAATTCAAGACCATTCTTTTCTACATCTTTTCCGCAGTGACGATATTCGCGGCGTTGCGTGTGATCACAGCGCGCAATCCGGTGCATGCCGTGCTGTTTCTTGTGCTGGCATTTTTCAACGTTGCCGCGCTGTGGATGCTGTTGCAGGCCGAGTTTCTGGCTCTCGCGCTGATCATGGTCTATGTCGGCGCGGTGATGGTCCTGTTCCTGTTTGTGGTGATGATGCTCGACATCAACATCGAGCGCGTACGGCAGGGTTTCTGGAGCAATCTGCCACTCGGCGCTTTTGTCGGTTTGTTGATGGTCGCCGAGATGGCCGTGGTGCTCTCCGGCCGCTATTTTGGCTTGGCAAATTTCCCGTCGCAAAATCTGCCGGCGGACTACAGCAACACCAAGGAATTGGCGCGCGTGCTCTTTACCGAGTTCGCTTATCCCTTCGAAATTGCCTCGGTCATTCTGCTGGTGGCCATTATCGTTGCGGTGATGTTGACCTTGCGCAAGCGCAAGGACAACAAGGCCATGAATCCTTCGGACCAGATCGCTGTCAAGAGCAGGGATCGCATGCGCCTGGTCAAGATGGCGCCTGAAGTCGAGCTCCCCGTGGCTGAAAAGGGAGGGGAGTAAACATGGTCTCGCTATCCCACTATCTGATACTGGCCGCCATCTTGTTCGCGATCAGCATTATCGGCATCTTCCTCAACCGGAAGAATCTGATCGTGTTACTGATGGCCATCGAGTTGATGCTGCTGGCGGTGAATATCAATTTTGTCGCTTTCTCGCATTACCTCAACGATCTTTCCGGTCAGCTCTTCGTGTTTTTCATACTCGTGGTGGCTGCCGCAGAATCCGGTATCGGTCTCGCCATTCTGGTGGTGCTGTTCCGCAACCTGTCCTCCATCGATGTCGAAGATCTCGACAGTTTGAAGGGTTAGTGACATGGGCATGAAAACACTCTATCTGCTGGTACCTCTGGCCCCGCTGGCCGGCGCCATCCTCGCGGGATTCTTCGGCAAGATTCTCGGCCGTACCGGGTCGCATCTGGTGACCATCCTTGGCGTCACGATTTCCTTTGTGCTGTCCTTTGTGATTTATCAGGATGTGCAGGCCGGCAATGTATTCAACGGTGCGGTTTACACCTGGATGGAATCGGGCGGCCTGAAACTTCAAATCGGCTTCCTGATCGACCCGCTGACCGTCATGATGATGCTGGTGGTCACCTTCGTCTCACTCATGGTGCACGTTTACACCATTGGCTATATGGCGGAAGATCCCGGTTATCAGCGCTTCTTCAGCTACATCTCGCTGTTCACCTTCTCCATGCTGATGCTGGTGATGTCCAACAACTTCGTCCAGTTGTTCTTCGGCTGGGAAGCGGTGGGTCTGGTTTCGTATTTGTTGATCGGCTTTTGGTACACCCGGCCGACAGCGATCTACGCCAACCTCAAGGCCTTCCTGGTGAATCGTGTCGGTGACTTCGGCTTCCTGCTCGGTATCGGACTGATTGCCGCCTATGCCGGCAGCCTCGACTATGCCGAGGTGTTTGCCAAACGCAACGAACTGGCCGCGATCACCGAATCCGTGACCGGCTGGCCGTTGATCACCGCAGCCTGTATCTGTCTGTTCATTGGCGCCATGGGCAAGTCGGCGCAGTTCCCGCTGCATGTCTGGCTACCCGACTCGATGGAAGGTCCGACGCCAATCTCCGCGCTGATCCATGCCGCCACCATGGTCACGGCGGGCATCTTCATGGTGTCGCGCATGTCGCCGCTGTTCGAGCTGTCCGACACCGCACTGTCGTTTGTCATCATCATCGGTGCCATTACCTGTTTGTTCATGGCGCTGATAGCCATCGTGCAGACCGACATCAAGCGCGTTGTTGCCTACTCGACACTGTCGCAGCTCGGCTACATGACCATGGCTCTTGGAGCCTCGGCCTATTCGGTGGCGATCTTCCACTTGATGACACATGCCTTCTTCAAGGCCGTGCTCTTCCTCGGTGCCGGTTCCGTCATCATCGCCATGCACCATGAGCAGGACATGCGCCGCATGGGCGGCTTGCGCAAGTACATGCCGATTACCTACGCCACCATGCTGATCGGTGCGCTTGCCAACGCGGGCTTGCCGCCGTTTGCCGGATTTTTCTCCAAGGATTCGATCATCGAGGCAGTGCATTTCTCGCAGATTCCCGGCGCCGGTTTTGCCTACTTTTGCGCGTTGGCGGCGGTCTTTGTCGGCGGTCTGTATTCCTTCCGCCTGATCTTCTTTACCTTCCACGGCAAAGAGCGTTTCCGTGATGTCGCACATGATGCACACGGTCACGACGCACACCATGATGACCACGGGCATCATGGCCCGGCAGAACCGCATGAATCACCCAAAGTCGTTACCGTACCGTTGATCCTGTTGTCGATTCCTGCCATTGCATCAGGCTGGATGATCGGCACGGTGCTCTACGGTGAATGGTTCGGCGGTGCGATTGTCATTGCCGACAACCACAAGGGCATGGCGATGATGGCCGAACAGTTCCATGGTGTGGTCGGCATGATGCTGCACGGCGTCACTACGCTACCGTTCTGGCTGGCGATGTCCGGCGCGGCGACCGCCTGGTTCCTCTATATCAAGCGTCCGAATCTGCCGGCCGTGATCAAGCAGAAGCTGGCGTTCCCAGCCATGATTCTCGAAGAAAAATATGGTTTCGACCGCTTCAACGACTGGTTCTTTGCCGGCGGTGCGCGTGGCCTCGGCCGTGGTTTGTGGAAAGGTGGCGATCAGGTTTTGATCGACGGTGTAATGGTCAACGGTTCGGCCAGTGCTGTCGGCTGGATATCCGGGCTGGTCCGCCTGCTTCAGACTGGCCGTATTTATCAGTACGCATTTTTCATGATCTTCGGAGCTTTGGCTTTGTTGAGCTATGCGTGGTGGACGGTCTTAAACCGAATTCTCTGACATGACTGTCAGCTAATATTGACTATGAATGCAAGCTTACTGAGTCTCGCAATCTGGGTGCCGATTCTGGGTGCTGTTCCAGTTTTCTGGATCGGCTCCGAACGACGCGAACTGGTGCGCTGGTTTTCCCTGGCCGTTGCGGTTGCCGGCTTCCTGGTCACCATTCCACTCTATATCGGGTTTGATACCTCGCTGAGCGGAATGCAGTTTGTCGAAAAAGCGCCCTGGATCACTCGCTTCAACGTTGAGTATCTGCTCGGGGTTGACGGCATTTCGATGCCCTTCATTCTGCTCAACAGCTTCATTACCGTGCTGGTGGTGCTCGCCGGTTGGGAAGTCATCGAAGAGAAGCAGGCCCAGTACATGGGCGCATTCCTGATCATGTCGGGCCTCATGAACGGCATTTTCAGCGCACTGGACGGCGTGCTGTTCTACGTGTTCTTCGAGGCTTCGCTGATCCCGATGTACATCATCATCGGCGCCTGGGGCGGACCGAACAGGGTTTACGCCGCCTTCAAGTTCTTCCTCTACACCTTGCTCGGCTCCTTGCTGATGCTGGTTGCGCTGATCTGGCTGTTCCTCGAGTCGGGCGGCAGCTTCAACATTCTCGACTGGCACCACTTGCCGATCGGGATCAAGCCGCAGATTCTGATCTTCATCGCCTTCCTGGTTTCGTTTGCCGTCAAGGTACCCATGTGGCCGGTGCATACGTGGTTGCCTGACGCCCACGTCGAAGCGCCTACCGGCGGCTCGGTGGTGCTGGCTGCGATTGCCCTGAAGCTCGGCGCCTACGGTTTCGTGCGGTTTTCGCTGCCCATCGTGCCCGATGCCGCCCATCAACTGGCACCGATGATGATTGCCCTGAGCCTGATCGCCGTTGTCTACATCGGTTTTGTGGCCCTGGTGCAAACCGACATGAAAAAGCTGATCGCCTACTCGTCGATCTCGCACATGGGTTTTGTCACTCTCGGGTTTTTCATCTTCAATCAGATCGGTGTCGAAGGTGCGCTGGTGCAGATGATTTCGCATGGTTTCATTTCCGCTGCCATGTTCCTTTGCGTCGGCGTAATGTATGACCGCATGCACTCGCGGCAGATCGCCGATTACGGCGGCGTGGCGAATACCATGCCAAAGTTTGCTGCCTTGTTCGTGTTTTTTGCCATGGCCAATTCCGGGCTGCCGGCAACTTCGGGCTTTGTCGGCGAGTTCATGGTGATCCTGGGCGCCATCAAGTTCAACTTCTGGGTCGGTTTTGCCGCCGCCACTACGCTGATTCTCGGTGCCGCCTATACCTTGTGGATGATCAAGCGCGTGGTGTTTGGCGAAGTCGGCAACGACAAGGTGGCAAAGCTGAAAGACATCGGCAGTCGCGAGTTTCTGGTACTCGGCCTGCTGGCGGTTTGCGTTCTGGCCATGGGCCTTTACCCCTTCCCCTTCACCGAGGTAATGCATTCCTCGGTGGATAACCTGCTCAAGCATGTTGCGATGAGCAAGCTCTGATGAAAACTATGAGCGGCGCACGAGCTTTGCATGCCTGGAACTCCGCTTCGCGGGCAGGCAACGAAAAACACGAGAGAAGCGATGCTGAATAATTTCGTGATCCCCGACCTGTACCCGGCGGCACCGGAGATATTTCTCCTGCTGATGGCCTTCCTGGTGCTGTTTGTCGACCTGATTTTTGGCGCGACCCATCGCTGGATTGCTGCCATGCTCACCCTCATCACCCTGTTCGGATGTGCGGCGATTACGCTGGTCACCTGGGATGGACAAACCACGCTGACCTTCAGCAACATGTTTGTCGATGATGCCCTGTCCGACTTTCTCAAGCTGATGACCTATTTCGCCGTCATCATGATGCTGGTGTACAGCAGGCAGTACATGGCAGATCGTGGCCTGGACAAGGGGGAGTTCTACGTCCTTGTGATGTTCGCCACGCTGGGCATGATGATCATGATATCGGCATCCAGCCTGGTGACCATGTATCTCGGTCTTGAATTGATGTCGCTCTCGCTTTATGGTCTGGTGGCCATTGATCGCGAATCGTCGCGTGCTACCGAAGCGGCAATGAAATATTTCGTACTTGGCGCCCTGGGTTCCGGTCTGCTGCTGTACGGCATGTCGATGATCTACGGCGCCACGGGCAGTCTGTCGATCAATGGCGTGGCGCAGGCCTTGCATCAGGGTCAGGCGGAAAGATCCGTGCTGGTGTTCGGCCTGGTCTTCCTGGTGGGCGGTGTTGCCTTCAAGCTGGGTCTGGTGCCGTTCCATATGTGGATACCCGACGTCTATCACGGCGCACCCACCCCGATAACCATGTTCGTCGGTTCGGCGCCCAAGATTGCGGCCTTTGCCATGGCTTTGCGCCTGCTGGTCTACGGCCTGTTCGGGCTGGTCGAGGATTGGCAGCCGATGCTGCTGGTCATGGCAATGTTGTCCATCGGTCTCGGAAATCTGGCCGCCATTGCACAGACCAATATCAAGCGCATGCTGGCGTACTCGGCCATTTCGCATATGGGCTACATGGTGCTCGGCCTGATGGCAGGTGTTGTCGGTGGCCGGGTTGAAGCCTTCACGGCGATTAACGCCTACAGTTCCGCGATGTACTACACCATTGCCTATGTAATGATGACCATGGGCGCTTTCGGTACGGTGTTGCTGCTCTCACGCGCCGGCTATGAAGCTGAGAACCTGGAAGACTTCAAGGGTCTCAACAAGCGCAGCCCCTGGTTTGCCGGGATGATGCTGATCATGATGTTCTCCATGGCCGGCATTCCATTCTTCATCGGCTTCTTCGCCAAGTTTGCGGTGCTGCTGGCCGCTATCAAGGCGGGTTACACCATGGTGGCTGTAATCGCGGTCATGTTCTCTCTGGTCGGCGCTTTCTACTACCTGCGCGTGGTCAAGCTGATGTATTTCGACTCCCCGGTCGATTCGGCGCCGATTACTGCCGGTCTGGACCTGCGTGTACTGCTGTCGCTTAACGGTCTGGCAGTCGCCGCTTTTGGTCTTTTCCCTGACCAGTTGGCCTTGATCTGCTACACCACGCTGGCGCGCTCGCTATCGGGCTAGCGGCGCTGTCGCGGTGCGTTGCGCGCGCCGCGACTCGCCGTGATCCGCGTCCTCATTTAGGTAGCGGCGAAACGACATCAAACACAAAGCTTGGCGGAGGCTAGGCGTACTTCGCCTTTGCGGCCTTGGCTTCAACGGCCTCCTCGGGCGAGTAGGCCTTGCCTGACCACAGCATCCGGTACGCAATCTCCTCATTGCCGTTCTCGCACAGTTCCAGGACTTGCTGAAACAGAGGCTGGAAGGTTTCGCTGCGATGCGAAGCCTCGTGTTCCTCAAATGAATTCCAGAAGGTGATGATCAGCGCTTCGCGGTCTTTCAACGGGCTATCCACTGCCTGGCCGATGGTGCTGCCTTCATTCGAGACCATCCCGCTGTTAAGCACCACCATGCCGCCACGAAAGCCGGTGTCCGAATGGTAGGTCTTGACGTTCTCGCACAGCATCGCAACCCGTTCCTCAAGGTCGTCGATGGTATATCCTTGGGCCAGCAGCACTCGATTCACGGTTACCACCCCATCGGGACTCAACTCTGGAATCAGACCGGACATGTAAGCCTCCTGTATTAATGGTGTCTAATATAAGATGGGCATTCTCGATAAAAGTTCAAGTATCAATTAACTCCCTGTTGGCGCAATGGACGATTCAGACCTGATAGAGCATACGATTACCAGCGAGCCGGTTTTTGACGGCGTTTTGTTGCATGTCCGGCGCGACACGGTTCGCATGTCGGATGGTCATGAGACCATCCGCGAATGGATAGCGCATCCGGGTGCGGTGGTGGTGCTGGCGGCATTGGACAACGGCAAGCTTCTTTTTGAGCGTCAGTTTCGATATCCGCTACAACGGGTTTTTGTCGAGCTTCCCGCCGGCAAGATTGATCCCGATGAGCACCCGCTGGACACCGCCAAAAGGGAACTTCGCGAAGAGACGGGCCACCAGGCAAAATTCTGGAGGCATCTGGCGACCATGCATCCCAGCATCGGCTATACCGATGAAAAGATCGAGATATTCTGGGCTCAGGGTTTGATTTATGTCGGGCACCAGCGCGATCATGGCGAGTTTTTGGATGTGATTGAAATGAATGTCGCCGATGCAATGCTGGCGGTACGCGATGGAGAAATCACCGACGGAAAAACCATCGCTGCCCTGATGTGGGCCGACAAGATCGATGCCGGCGTGTGGTCGGTTCCTGACTGAGAGACCCGTGCAAATGAACAGCATCGATCCGCCAACCGTCCATGACGAACTTGACCTCGATCCCTCCGGCGATCACACGCTGGAAGCGCTTCACGTTCTGGGGGAGATTTCTACCAATCTTGCCGATGAAGACGACCTCGATGAATTGCTTGGGCGTTTTCTGGGCACCATGATCCGCCTGGCCAAAGCCGATGCCGGCGTGGTAAGGGTGCTGACCAGCGACGGCAAACACCTGCGCATGGTGGCTTCGCGTGGCTTGCCACCCGCAGTGGTTGAGAAGGAGCGTCTGGTTCCGCGTGAATGCGGCCAATGCGGCGTTGCCATCAAGCTCGATCGACCGTTGTTCGAAATCGATTTGAAAACCTGCGACAAGCGTACCGGTGGCGATTATTTCAAGACCGGTTGCCAGGCCATGGTGGTGGTGCCGCTGTCTAATGGCGGGCGCCTGCTGGGTACCTACAACCTGTTTCTGCCCGAAGCCTTCGAGCTGCCCGAAGAAGTCGCGCTACTGTTCCGGTCGATCGGCGAACATCTGGGCATGGCGCTGGAGAATGCACGACTCAAGCGTGAAAATCTGCGCATCGTATTAACCAGCGAGCGCCAGATGATGGCGGCCGAAGTGCACGATTCGCTGGCGCAGACGCTGGCCTACATGAAAATGCGCATGGCCATGCTCAACGACGCAATTGCCGATCAGGCGCTGGATCGCACAGCAAAATACGCCGGAGACGTCAGCCAGGCGCTGGACGACGCCTATGCCCATCTGCGCGAGTTGCTGGTGCAGTTTCGCAGCCGCATGGACCCCATGGGCCTTGAGCACGCGCTGAGCGGACTGGCCTGCGGCTTCAAGGAGCGCACCGGTATCGCATTGCACTACGAAAACCGGCTGACCGACTTGCGCATCACGCCCGAGCAGGAAAGCCAGGTGTTTCACATCCTGCAAGAGGCGCTGGCCAATGTCGCTCGTCATTCCGGCGCGACCAAGGCCAGGATGACGCTGGAAGCTTCCGGTGACCATTACGTTGCGACGGTAGACGACAACGGCAAGGGCGGGCAAGGCTTTTTCGCCATCGCCAATCGGGTGGGTGGCTTTACCGAGCATCCCGGCTTGCGCGACCATTTCGGGCTGACCATCATGCGTGAGCGTGCACAGAAGATTGGCGGCCGGCTGGAAGTCGTCAACCTGCCTCAAGGCGGCTTTCGCGTCAGACTCAGTTTCCCGCCTGGAGGAGGCGTCTCGGCATGAACACAGAAACCAAGGCCAAACCGATTCGCGTGTTGCTGGTCGACGACCACACCCTGTTTCGCAAGGGTCTGGCCGAACTGCTTGAGCAGCGAGGTGCGATCACCGTTGCCGGTATCGCCAGCAACGCCGACGAAGCCTTGAAGATTCTTTCCGAGACCCAGCCCGATGTCATCATTACCGACCTGAACATGCCACCGCACGGCGGCCTCAGTCTGCTGCGCCAGCTGGTGATTGACGGCTGGAACGGGCCGGTGTTGATCCTCACCGTCAGCGACGATGAAGAAGACCTGTCCGCCGCACTGCAAGCCGGCGCCAAGGGTTACCTGCTGAAGGACATGGAGCCGGACGACGTGGTTGACGCAGTACAACGTGCAGTACGCGGCGAAACCGTAGTGGCGCCGGCCATGACGCTTAAACTGGTCAATCTGCTGCAGGGCGGGGGCACGACCAACACCAAGGCCGACACCCTGAAACTGCTGACCGCGCGCGAACACGAAATTCTCCAGCAGCTATCGCAGGGCCTTTCCAACAAGGCCATTGCCCGCGTGCTCGACATCAGCCATGACACCGTCAAGCTTCACGTCAAGCACATCCTGGCCAAACTCAACCTGACATCGCGTGTGGAAGCCGCCGTATTTGCCGTCGAGCAAAAAGTCGCGGAACAGGGTCGACGCATCAATTCCTGAAATGTTTGCCAGATCAAGGCCCGGCGAAAAACCTAATCTTCAGACGCAATGGATTGCTGCATGGCCTTCAGCAGATCCTGCGGCGGATGCGCTCCGGATGCCGCCAGGCGCCGGTTGAAAATGAAAAACGGTACGCCGCCGATTTTCAGGCGCTGCGCCTCCGCGGCTCCGGCCAGCACATCGGCGGTGTCTTCGTCAGTTTCCAGATAGGCCAGTACCGCAGCCCGATCCATGCCGCATTCGCCGGCGACATCGGCCAGCACCGCCGCGTCGCCAATGTGGCGGCCCTGCAGAAACTGCGCCGCAAACAGGGCCTCGATCAATGCCGCTAGTGTTTGCTGATCCGGTTCGGCTTTCTGCGCGTAATGAATCAGCCGATGCGCCTTCAGCGTATTGGCCCGCAGCTCGATTTTCTCGAAAGCAAACTCAATCCCGGCAGGGCGACCCGTCTCCTGCAACCGCTGCCACATTTCCAGCAGCGGTTTAGGGCCGCCAAATTTCTTTTCCAGAAAGGGCCGATAGGGTTCGCCACTTTCCGGCGTGTCGGGGTTGAGAAAAAAGGGCCGCCAATGCACGGCCACTGCATGGTCCGGATGCTCCGCTCGCCACGATTCAAGCGCCTTGTCCAGGTTGCGCTTGCCGACAAAACACCAGGGACAGACCACGTCCGAGAAAATATCAATATGCAAAGTATTCATTTACCTTCCCCTCGCTCTCCTTCCCAAGGAAGGGGATGACCATGGACTGGCCGGACGGTGTCCGGCCTCATTGCGGCTTGCTTGCGTCGCCTTGGGGCGGCCCGGCGACCGACGCTCATACCTGACCCACCTCCAGAACAATCTTGCCGATGTGTTTGCTCGACTCCATCAGGCGATGTGCCTGCGCTGCCTGCGCCAGCGGAAAGCGCGCGAACACATGCGGCAGCAACTCGCCGCGCTCCAACGCCGGCCAGATGTTGGCCGCCAGCGCGTCACGGATCGCGGTCTTTTCCGCAAGCGTGCGTGGCCGCATGGTTGAGCCGGTTACCGTCAGGCGCTTGATCATGATCGGCAGCAAATCAAGCTCGCCCATGCTGCCCTCGAGAAAAGCCACAATCACCAGCCGTCCGTCGCGCCGCAAGGCCGCCAGGTTGCGCTGGAAGTAGGGTGCCCCGACCATGTCGAGAATCACATCAACACCCGCACCATCAGTAAATGTTTTTATCTCTTCGGCAAAGTCCGTGTTGCGGTAATTGATCGCATGTGCCGCGCCGGCCTCAAGGCAGAACGCCGCCTTCTCGGCATTGCCCACGGTAACAATGCACTCGACCCCCAGGGTTTTGGCCAACTGGATTGCCACCAGGCCGATACCGCTCGAGCCGCCATGCACCAGCAGCCGCTCGCCACGCTTCAGGCCGCCCAAATCAACCAGATTGGCCCACACCGTAAACCAGGTTTCGGGCAGTGCCGCCGCTGCCGCAAAATCCATCCCTGTCGGAATCGGCAAGGCATGGCTGGCCGCCGCCACGCAGTACTCGGCATAGCCGCCGCCCGGCGTCAACGCCGTAACGCCAGCGCCGACTTTCCATTCGGTCACGCCTGCACCTACTGCGGCAACGCGGCCGGCAACCTCCAGCCCCAGCAGCGGCGAAGCATCCGGCGGTGGCGGGTAGCGCCCCGCGCGCTGCAACAGGTCGGGCCGGTTAATGCCGGCGTACACCACCTCAATCAAAATCTGGCCGGGGCCGGGCGTCGGCGCCGGGCCCTCGACAAGCTGCATACAAGCGGCATCGCCGCCTGTGCCGTGGTCGATATATTTCATGGCGAAATGTTCCCTCGGTAAGTCATGAGGGAGTCTAGCAGCCCATTCCGTCGATGGGACTGACCACGCCTCGCCCACCCTTGTTCAGTACATGGGTGTAGATCATTGTGGTCGACACATCGGCATGGCCGAGCAGTTCCTGCACCGTGCGGATGTCGTAGCCACCTTCCAGCAGATGAGTGGCGAAACAGTGGCGTAGCGTGTGTGGAGTGGCGGGTTTGTCAATGCCGGCGGCGCGCACGGCTTCTTTGACAGCACGCTGCACGGTCTGGTCCTGCAAGTGGTGGCGGCGCACTATTCCAGAGCGCGGATCGACCGACAGGTTTGCTGATGGAAAGATGTATTGCCACATCCATTCTCGTCCGGCTGCAGGATATTTGCGATACAGGGCGTACGGCAGGTGTACTTCACCATGGCCCGCCGCCAGATCCTGCCGGTGCAATTCACGTACCCGTTCCATGTGCTCTCGCAAGGCCGTTACCACGCTTGCCGGCAACATCGTGACCCGATCCTTGAAACCTTTGCCATCCCGAACCAGTATCTCGCCGCGCTCGAACACCACGTCTTTCACCCTCAGGCACAGACACTCCATGATGCGCAAGCCCGTGCCGTAGAGCAGCCGAGCGATAAGGTTGTGACTACCCTCCAACCGGGCCAGTACAGCCATTACCTCGTTGCGGGTCAGCACCACCGGCAGCCGCTTCGGCGTCTTGGCCGCTTCGACATCATCAAGCCAGGGCAACTGGACGTTGAGCACTTCGCGGTACAGAAACAACAGCGCGCTTTTGGCCTGATTCTGGGTGGACGCCGCGACCCGCCCCACCACCGCCAGATGCGTTAGAAACTCCTGCACTTCCTTCGCCCCCATGTCGTTTGGATGGCGCTTGCCAAAATGCCGAATAAATCGTTTAATCCAGTCCAGATATGCCTGTTCGGTACGAATGCTGTAATGCTTGAAGCGAATCCGCCCCTTAACCTGTTCCAAAAGCCGCGGCGCTGCTACCGAAACCGGCTGTGACGGAATTGAAGACATTTTTGGCTCCACCAAATTTCAGCAAGGCACTGATGAAATTCAGAATACCACGGATAACTGGTTTTATATACAGCCTTTTTGATGGCTTACGTTCCGTCATGATGCAAAGCATTCCGTCATTAGTGCGCCATACTTTACGTTATGCCTCACATGCAGCAACGTGCCGCATTCCTACTTAACGAATTTGAGTGCATAGAATGAAGTTTGAAAGAATTGGAAAGGAAAAGGCGAGTGATCTAAGTCAGCTCTTTGCCTCCACGTTTGGTTCTTCCGAAGGAGCAGAGGAAGGAGCCTTAATTGGGGGTCTGGTTGCTAAGTTGAGCGCCAGCATCGATGGCAGTGAAATTATCTGCTTCGGCGCAGTTGAGAATGAACAGCTTGTCGGAGCCATATTCTTCACTAGGCTCCAATTTGCAGATGGGGCACCGATTTACATGCTTGCTCCAGTGGCAGTATCTACCGACCGTCAAAGGTCCGGTGTCGGCCGGGCACTAATCAGGCATGGGCTGAATGAGTTGGCCAGTGATGGCGCCTTGGTAGCGGTAACCTATGGCGATCCGTCTTACTACGGAAAAGTGGGCTTCCTGCCGCTGTCAGAGGATGTCCTCAAGGCTCCACTGGATCTATCCATGCCTCATGGCTGGCTGGGGCAGTCTCTTTCCAAAGAGCCAATTCAGGCACGCACCGAACGTCCAGGTTGCGTCGAGGCGTTCCGCGATCCGGCGTACTGGTAATACAGGGCCTGAGTCATGAGGCATAACAATTCGCTCCAGCGGACGGCCCTGACGGGCCGCCGCTGAGCTCAAACGTTAGAGTTTCAACAAAGGAGATACTCGCATGAGAAATTTTGCCGCAGCATTTTCAGCGGTTTTGGTTTTGCTACTCTCGGGCTGTGCTTCGGTTCCTATGGCGCCTTTGGATCAAGACACCAAGGCCAAGGATTTTTCACCCATCCCGAACAAGGCATCGCTGTATATATATCGCAACGAAAGCTTTGGAGCGGCAATACCCATGACGGTATCTGTAAATGGGAAAGCATTGGGTCAGACCGCAGCGCAAACATATTTCCGGTTAAACCTAACCCCCGGAAAATATAACGTGGAGTCTCACGCCGAGAACGTTTCCAACCTGCCATTAACGACTGAAGCCGGAAAGAATTATTTTGTGTGGCAAGAAGTGAAAATGGGCATGTGGATGGCGCGAAGCCTATTACAGCAAACTGACGAAACCACAGGGCGTGCTGGCGTCATGGAATCCAAACTGATCGCATCATCTGTATCTGAAAGCGATTTGTCGCCTCTTGATGCCCAGCCTGCATCACCCCCAGCGCTGTCTGCACCTTCAAATGACAACGCATCACAGAAACTAAGAGAACTGCAGAGCCTTCGAAAAGATGGGGTCATTACTGAAGATGAATTTCAAAAGAAGAAAACACAACTTCTGGAAAAACTCTAACCCGGCAGTCCACACCGACGCTGCGCGATCAAGCCGCGCAGCGCCGGTGACTTCTACGTTGAAGCTGTAGAAAAACCCCTTTTCGAGTTGCAAAGCATCCTCTGAATGGCGCGATTTCCCTCGCGCCATTCGTCATTTCAGCTTCATGTTGATTCAGTCGCCGTGTCACCAGCGCCGAGTTTTTCTGATCGCCGTATTACCAGCACCAGCGCGTTGCGTCCCTGCGGGAACTTTTAGGTCAGTGCCCCTCTGGCGCCACTGCGCATACCCGTGATGCGCCAGCTTCTCGATGTTATGCGCTACAGAACCGGACAACTCATTAACTCCCAACACACGGCAAAGACGTTCTTGGCCAGATCGATTCCTACGGTAATAATGCTCATGGACTTCCCCTTTCGTGGTTTTGATGTGATCGCGAAATCTCATCATGGCACTCGTTGCCGTTTGCGGCTTCCGCCGCAGCCTCGGGACGGGGAAGTCCCTTTCATTCGTTGGGCGTCACCATCACTCGGCACCGGGCTCGCAGTACAATGACGGCTCTCGCTACGGAGGCACTCGCCATGGGAAGTAAACTCGAATTGCTCGAAGCCGAAGCTCTGCAACTGACATCCGGCGAGCGCGCAGCTTTCGCCCAGCTATTGCTTGCTAGTCTCGACGAAGATACTGACATTGAGGAAGCGTGGGCCGCCGAAACCGAGCGCAGAATTTCTGACATTGAGAGCGGAGCGGTTCAAGTCATGCCAATTGCTGACGCGCTTGCACAGGTACGTGCGTCGCTGAAGTGAAGCTCGTCGTTGCTCCGCTGGCGCTCGCCGAACTACACGATGCGGCCGCGTTCTATACGCTGAAAGCAAATGTTGAGCTTGGTCTGGCGTTTGTGGCGGAGTTTGAGCGAACGGCCAATTTCGTCTTGGCCAATCCTCTGCTCGGCGCTGTATTCCGTGGCACTCGTCGGCGATATATTCTCCGTCGGTTCCCATACAGCATCATCTATCAGGTCACCGCAGAGGAGCTTCGAATTCTTGCCGTTGCCCATCACAGGCGGCGTCCTGGTTACTGGGCTCATCGGAAATAGGTCACCAAGGTCACTACTACAAGTGACGCCCAACCCTGCGGTCGACCCCGTTCGCTTCGCTCTCTGGACGCTGCGCGATGAAGCCGCGCAGCGCCGGGCACCTTGAACGTTCGGCGTCTTGTAATCTGTAACGTGTCGGGTTACGATGGCGCGTGATCCTAAGTTTCAAACACAAGGGCTTGGCCCGCTTCTTCGAGCACGGTTCCAAGTCGGGCATCCAGGCTCAGCACGCGGAGCGGCTGCGGCTCATACTCGGTCGGCTGCATGTCGCAACGACCGCCCGAGATATGGACTTGGCCGGTTTGCGCCTGCACGCACTAAAGGGCGAGCGCAAAGGCGTGTGGTCGGTGTGGGTGAGCGGCAACTGGCGGGTCACGTTTCAGTTCGTGGGAAGGGATACCGAACTGGTGGACTACGAGGACTATCACTGAGGTACTGCTATGCGTATGCACAACCCCCCTCATCCGGGTGAAATCATCAAGTCTCTGTGCTTGGAGCCTTTGGGCCTTACGGTTACCGAGGCTGCGGAAGGTTTGGGCGTAAGCCGTAAAACCCTTTCGGCAATCCTCAACGGGCGCTCGGGCATCAGTCCCGAAATGGCGATACGCCTATCCATCGCCTTTAACACCAGCGCTGAAAGTTGGCTTAGCCAGCAAGTGCAATACGATCTGTGGCACGCCGAGCAGGGGCGCAAAGCGCTCAAGGTCATCAAGCTTGCCGCCTAAGACGCCAAATCCGTCGTTCCAGGGGGCGCGCCGCGATGAAGCCGCGTCGCGTCCCTGAACTTCGACCTGGGCCTCACAAATAGCGTTCGATTGACGTACGTACGTATTCGCGTGCTATATCAGCTTCTTTGAAGGAGCAGGAAATGAACACACTTACAGCCAGCGAAGCTCGCGCTAACCTGTATCGGCTCATTGATCAGACAGTTGAGTCTCATGAGCCAATCATCATTACCGGAAAACGCAGCAATGCCGTGCTGCTATCCGCGGAAGATTGGAGCGCAATTCAGGAAACCCTGTACCTGCTGGCCGTGCCTAGCATGCGCGAGTCCATCAAGGCAGGTATGGCCGAACCTCTCGCAAAAAGCTCGAAGGCGCTTAAGTGGTGAGTTGGGAAGTTGTTTATGCCAAACAAGCAATGAAGGACGCAAAGAAGCTTGCTGCAAGTGGTCTTAAACAAACGGCACAAGAACTGCTTGCGGTTCTTGCCTACGACCCATTTCGAAATCCGCCACCCTTCGAGAAGTTGGTCGGCGATCTTGCCGGCGCGTACTCTCGCCGTATCAGTATTCAGCGCCACATTGTGTACGAGGTCTTTGCCAAAGAGAAAACGGTTCGCGTCTTGCGTATGTGGACTCACTATGAGTGAGCAGAGGCCCAACCCATCCATCAACACCGCGCAGCGCCCCTGACCTTGAACTACAAGAGCGCGGCAAATCCACGTATCGTTTTTGATTGTATTAGCACGGAACAATCGGCAATTGTCGGGACGGACCACGATTCGTCACCGTTCCGCCAGCGCCGACTTTTCAGGGATTCGTGGTCCGCCTCCGAACGGTTAATCATAAAAGTGAAAGGAAATTTCAATGCGCGGTCAATGCCTGTGTGAAGCGGTCAAGTTCGAAGTTCTTGGTGCAGCGCCAAAGTTGTACCAATGCCATTGCAGTTTGTGTCGCAAACAAGGCGGCTCGACGTCAAACACCGGGACGGTTGTGGCATCCGAAAATTTCCGCTGGCTCTCGGGGCAAGAGCGCATATCTTCATTTGTGAAAGCCACGGGATTTCGCTCCGACTTTTGTTCCACCTGTGGTTCCACGGTGCCCAATCCGCTCAGAAATACGCCCTATGTCTGGGTGCCCACCGGATTGTTCGATGGCTCCGAAAAGCTGGAGATTGTCATGCATTTGTACGTGGGCTCCAGGGCGTCGTGGGATACCGCAGAGCTGTCCGGAACTTTGTTTGAAACCATGCCGGAGATGAACGAATTTGCCCGGTTGCTGCAATCCGACCGGGCCGGCCAGTCCGACCGGGCCGGCCAGTCCGACCGGGCCGGCCGGGCCGACCGGGCCGACAATGACAGCTAGTACGGGTAGCACTGTTCGCCGCGAAATCGGGGCGGTGACGCTCATGGCGCCGCTGCGCGCCAAGGCTGAAGCGGCTGGCAGCGGCGACTTCTCGCCACTGTGGGCGGGTCAAAAATCGGAAGGCTGCCGGGCTATTTCGGCGTCTCGACTCACGCATGAACCGGCAGCAGGCCTGCCAATGGCCGGCTAGCCCTGGGGTTCGAGTGATCGCTGCACAAGAACGCCGTGTCGCCAGCGCCGACTTTTCAGAGTTTCATTGCAGCGGGCGCATGTCAAAGCTCGTATCGTTGTTTTCGGGCTGCAGAAAATTTCTGCCAGCCAATTCGGGATTTGAAAACACCATGGACAAACAGGCATTCTTCTGGAAAATCATGGCGGGCGAGCTGCCTGCTCCCAAGGCAGCGGAGACACTCGGCATTGTCTTCAAACACATCGATGCCAATGCCGGAAGCATTGAGGCCGAGTTTCGTGGAGCACCCGAATTCACCAATCCGGCGGGAAACATTCAGGGCGGATTTCTGGCCGCAGAGCTGTTTCAGGAAGGCGAGCTTGTTGCCTGCGCAACCGCAGTCATTCGGGCCATGCCCAAATGATCCCAGGGCCTGTGGTGCTGAAGGCAAAAACCGTTTTCCGGTTGCTGGCGGTGTTGGCCGGCGTCGTCCGCGAGCATCCACTCAAGTGACCGGTCTTACGTCACTGCTGGCCAAGGTCCGCGGCTGTCAGATTTGCTCCGCGTATTTGCCGCTGGGGCCGCGCCCGGTTGTTCAAGTGCATCCCCAGGCTCGCATCTTGATTGCCGGGCAGGCTCCCGGACGAAAGGTTCATGAATCCGGCGTTCCATTCAACGACGCAAGCGGAGACAGGCTGCGCGCATGGCTGGGAATTTCGCGCGAGGTGTTCTACGACGCGAAACAAATCGCCATCCTTCCCATGGGATTCTGCTTTCCAGGAACAGGAAAGTCCGGTGATCATCCTCCGCGCCCGGAATGCGCTCCGGCCTGGAGGGACGCATTGCTGACGCGTCTGCAAGACATCCAGCTCACGCTTGTTATCGGCCAGTATGCGCAGGCGTATCACCTTCCGGGTGCGGGTGCATCGCTTACCGATGTGGTTCTGGCGTGGCGCGATCACTGGCCGCATACGGTTCCGCTGCCGCATCCAAGCCCACGCAACAATCTGTGGCTCAGGCGAAACTCCTGGTTTGAGGCCGAGGTACTACCGGCCTTGCGCGAGCGGGTAGCGAGCGTATTGGCGACCGGGACCTCCTGACTGTGATCTACTCTGTCTTTCCGCTGAGGTGGAATCCACTGTCAAAGAGGTATATAGATGGCCAGATCCGTAGCTTTTTGGAACATTATCGCAGGGCATTATTCGCGCCAGCCGATCGCTGATGAGGCCGGATACCAGCACAAGCTGGCACTGACCCAGCAACATCTGCGCTCTGACATGCGCGTGTTGGAGTTCGGTTGTGGCACCGGATCGACAGCGCTGATCCATGCCCCGCATGTTGCCCATATCGACGCGATTGACTATTCACGCAAGATGATTGCCATCGCCAAGGCCAAAGCGCAAGCGGCCAATGTCGGCAACATTACCTTTGAGGTGTCCACCATCGAGCAGTGGCCTGAGGCTCGCGGCCAATACGATGTCATTCTTGGTCTGAGCATTCTGCATCTTCTGGAGGACAAGTCGGCGGTGCTGGCCAAGGTCCGCAGACTGATCAAACCGGATGGCCTGTTTATCAGTAGCTCGGCCTGCCTGGCGGGCATGAGCGGAGTCGCCAAATTTCTTCTCCCGATTGGCGGCGCACTGCGGCTGTTGCCGAAACTGGATATCTTCAGCGCTGCGGAGCTGACCGCCGACATCGCCCGTGCCGGTTTTGTCATCGATCACCTGTGGCAACCCGCTCCGGACAAGGCGGCGTTTGTCATGGCACGTGCCGTCTAGCCGCGAGGCGGCACTGACACGTCCGACCTGCGCAGGTGAGTGGTCGTCAGATCCAGCGGGCTGCAAACCTTCGCCGTTTGGCGTAGGCTTGGCGGGTCCGGGGCGTGCAGCAGATGCATCCTGCCGGCCTCATTCAGCAATCAATGATCGGAGCCTTCCATGAATAAAACCATTTTGGCGGTCCTCAGTCTCTTCGCTTTCAGCGCCACGAGCTTTGCTCAGGAGGCTGTGTTTCAAACAAAATCCCTGACGCCGGAAACGGCGCTGGTGGCAGCAAAAGCGGCGCTGGAGTCATGCCGCAAGCAGGGCTATCAGGTCGCCGTCGCCATCGTCGATAGAGCCGGGCTGACCCAGGTATTGCTCAGAGACAGATTTGCGGGCCCGCACACGCCAAAAGTGGCGGCCAACAAGGCATGGACTGCTGTCAGCTTTCGCACCTCGACCTTGACGATGGCGCATGAAACCCAGGCCGGCAAGCCCATGAGCGGCATACGCAACGTGCCGCGTTTTATCGCTGCCGGTGGCGGTTTGATGATCGAAGGCGGCGGAAGTTTGCTTGGCGGGATAGGTGTTTCCGGGGCGCCGGGCGGTGAGGCCGACGAAGCTTGCGCAAAGGTGGGAATCAAGGCGATTACGGAAGCGATCGAATTCTGACTTGCTGGACCGGGTGCGGGATCGATGAACCCAGACCGCAGGGAACTTGAACAGAACTTCCGCTCCCTTGCGGATGACGAGCTTACGCAGCGTGTGGCCTCCGGCACGCTGACAGAACTGGCGCGCTGGGTTGCCATCGCCGAGTTGAAGGCGCGCAAGCTGCAGATTCCCGCGCTTGATTCTGGCGCCGGAAAAGCTGACGACGCCTACCACGGCGATATGACCATTGTCGTGCGCAATCTCGACGCCATCGAAGCTCACATGCTGTGTTCCTGCCTGCGGGCTGCGGGTGTGCCTGCCGATTCCGGTGATACGAATCTGGTGCAGATGCATTCCTTGCTGACAATCGCAGTGGGTGGAGCATGCGTCAGGGTTCCGGAAAATTATCTCGCCGAGGCGAACGAGATCATTGATGCTTTCAAGAGCGGCGCATTCCAACTGGACGAGGACTTTGATTTCCATGCGGGCGAATCCTGAAAAGTCATTGCCGGGTCGGCGCGCGGTGGCGAGTTCGATCGCACGCCGGGCCATGGTCCTGTTTCTGCTCGCCCCGGCCTTCGTCAGCGGGCAAGTTGCGGCAGCGGATGCCGGCGAACAGAAATATCCGGATGTCCTTGCCGCCAAGGTTGTGGCGCGCGGTTCGGACAAGTTCGATTTTGACGTCACCGTGTCCTCTGCCTACGACTCGCCGCGCAGATACGCAGATGCGTTTCGAGCCATGGGCAAGGACGGCCAGGTGTTTGGCGAACGCATCCTGTGGCACGATCATGCGGGCGAACAACCCTTCATCCGCGACCTGTACGGTGTACGGATCCCACCCGGGGTGCGGGCTGTAGTGATCCAGGCAAGAGACCAGAAGTACGGCTATGGTGGAAAAGCGCTTGAAGTGGTTTTGCCGGGCCGCTGAGCGCAGAGTGCCGAACACTGCAAATTGAAACCCGAATGCGCCGAGGAGAAATGATGAGTGACACGCTGGAGCGCAACAAACAGAATGCCATGGCGTTCTACGACCTGATGTTCAATCAGTGCAAGCCGGCAGAGGCCATCGAGCGCTATGTCGGAGCGACCTACATTCAGCACAACCCTGCGGTGGGCGACGGCAAGCAGGCCTTCATCGAATACTTCGTTCGCATGGCGGAGGAGTTCCCCGGCAAACAGGTGATTTTCAAGCGGGCCATCGCGGAAGGCGACCTGGTGGTTTTGCATTGCCAACAACTTTGGCCGACATGCACGGACAAGGAATGGGCGGGGATTGACATCTTTCGCCTGGACCAGAATGGAAAGATACTGGAGCACTGGGATGTATTGCAGGTGGTGCCGACCGAATCGGCGAATCCGAACACCGTGTTCTGATGCGCAACGAGCGCTGCGCCACCGTATCGCCATCGCCGAGTTTTCAGCTCGGTCCTCGGGCTTGAGGTCCGACCTTCGTATTGACCAAAATCGATAGAGTAGTCGTCAACGATGAGGTGCGACAAGTCTGACGAATTTCAATAGCGGAACTACGTACACGCGAGAGTTCCTGTTTTGCCCAGTGCGAGGCACGATACTCTGCGTATCTTGACTGCAAAACCACACGAGGCAAGCAAGAATGCTGCGGTGGTCACTATCTCGGGAGGTCGATATGGCGTTTGATGCGGGTCTGGCAGAGCGACTGCGTGATGTATTGCGTTCGCGGCAGGGTGTGGGGGAGCGCAAAATGTTCGGCGGCCTGGCCTTCATGCTTAACGGCCACATGTGCGTGGGCATCATCGGCGATACGCTGATGGCGCGAGTCGGGCCGATCCGCTACGCAGAGGCCTTGCGCCAGCCTCATGTGCGGGAAATGGATTTCACCGGCAAGCCGATGAAAGGCTATGTGTATGTTGCCCCGGAAGGCATTGAGGAAGATCACGCGCTGGAAGCGTGGGTCAACATTTCCGCCGAATTTATCGAGACCTTGCCGCCCAAGTGAGCTTGCATGTCCAATCCCTGGTCTGAAGGTCAGCGACCGCGCGCGGCGCCGGCCTGAGTCGGACCAGCGACGCGAGTCGTGCCAAGAAAATGCCTTCTGTGCGAAAGTGCACGAAGAGATGGAGATAGATAAATCCATGGGTTTGCACAGAGGCCACAAATGGGATAATTCAGTCCATCTCCACTCAAGGTACAGCCCGGAATGACCGAAAAAGACGCCGCAACACTGGCGAAGCTGATTGCCGGCTGCCGTGAGCAGATGGAAAGCGACTTGTGCGAACTGGTTGAGGAACTCGGCCCGAGACTGATCGAGGACGTCACGGCGCGAACAAGTCCCGGCCACGAACCTGAGCGGCGCATCGCCGCGGCCGTTCTCAGACCAGCACTGAGTTCCAACTGGGCCAGGGTGACGCCGGCTTTGGTGACCAATCTAGCCAGCCGTAGCCAAAATTCCGGCAACGGCTATGGCGACGCGAGCAATCTGCAAATTCTCACCGATGCCGAGATGTCCCGGCAACTGGCCTCTCGCGAGGTCCTCGATCAACTGATCGCAGCCTGCCGCGAAGAGACCAACTCGCTGGAACGAAGGATTACCTACATGGTACTGCGCAGCGCCATGAAGCAAGGAGACACGAGCTTCAAGCTCGCCTCGCTGTGGTCCTGCATCGAGGCGGCCTGCGGCGAGGTGGCCAGCGATGCGATGGCGCGCATCCAGTTGCTGAAGCTGGTCGGCAAGCGCCTCGCCGAGGAAATGCCTCAAATCTATCGCGTGGTCAACGAAACCCTGATCGAGGCGGATATTCTGCCGCGCCTCAAACGCAGCTACCGGGATATGGCGCTGGTCGACCCCGAACAGGCCGCCGCCGAATCGGCCAAGGTGACGAGCGCCCTGGAGCGACTGGTGAAGGCGCGCACCAAGAGCGGCAGTGAAGCCACCGCAGGGCCTGGCGACGGTAGCCTGAAACTCTTCGACTCGATGAAGGCGCTGCATGCGGCGCCTCCACCGTCACCTGCCGGCACCCATGCAAACATCGTGCGCATGGCGCGCGACAGCGGCGCCGCAAGCGACGCGCGCCCGCAGGACGCCGTCACACTGGACATCGTCGCCGAGCTGTTCGACCTGCTGTTCGGTGACCCGCACGTAGCGGACGGCATCAAGGCGCTGGTGGCTCGTCTGCAATCCACGGTGCTGAAGGCGGCCATGCTCAACCAGCGCTTTTTCGCCGATCGCAGTCATCCGGCGCGGCGCTTCCTGGACAGCATCTCGTCTATCGCGATCCGCTGGGGCAAAGTGGTCAACGCCACCGATCCCTTCTACGTCAAGCTTGCGGAGCTGGTCGAGAAAATCCACGCCACCTACGACGGCGACATGACCGTATTCGACGCTGCGAACGCGGAGCTGGATGCCTTCCTCGCCGAGCGCGAGAAGATTGAGGAGCAGCAGGACAATGATCTGGCCGAGGTCGTGCGTGCCCGCGAGGAGGAAATTCGCTCCACCCGGGTTGCCCAGATGCGGGCGCAAAGGGCGGCAACCCAGTGCATCGCACGGCTGCTGGGGCCGCGGGTACCGATCCAGATAGCGGATTTCCTGCGCAGCTACTGGCGCGACGTGGTACAGGGCAGGATCTCGCAGGCCGGGGAGGATGGCGCGCCTACCGAAGAGGCCCTGCAAACCGCCGTCGCGCTGATCTGGACGGTGACGCCGAAGCACGATCTGGGGGAACGGCAACGGCATGCCGCCAGGCTGCCCGGGCTGCTGAAAAAGCTCAACGCCGGCTTCGACGAAATTGGCGCCTCGCCCACCGAGCGCAAGACGTTCATGGACACGCTGGTGGATATGCAGCTCGCTGCACTACGCGCGGAAAAGCAGAAAGCTCCCGTCGACGAGGAAAAATCGGCGCCAGGGCAAACACCGCCCGTTCGAGACGCCGGATCGACTCTGCAGGTCACCCATGCCACCGAGTCGGGTGTCCGCGTGCAGGACATCTCACTCCCCGGCGCCAGCGAGCTCGATGCCGACAGCACTCCGGACCGTGCCGACCTGCGCCGTGTGCGCCAGCTTGTGCGCGGCGACTGGGTCGATTTCGTCACGGCGGGACAAAGTCGCCGCGAGCGCCTGACCTGGATCAACCCCGGCCGCACGCTGCTCCTTTTCAGCAACAGTGCTGCGGCCTGCGCGATTTCCATCACGGCGGAAGCGCTGGCGGTGCGGCTGCGGAACAAAACGGCGACTATCGTGATGCCCGACCGGCCGATGTTCGAGCGCGCCATTCACGGTGCCATCGAATCGCTGGACAGGCGCGGCTGAGCTGACTTCGCAAAGCAGGAGCGGCAGCACGATCCGCATTGCCTGGAAGCCATCGAAACCGGAGCAATATGCGATGTATTTCAATTGCCGGACAACGCTGGTCGAGATGTTCAGAACCACGTTTGCGGGTGACTTTCGATTTGAAGGCAATCGCGCCATCGTGTTCGACATCGCGGATACGCCGCCGACTGATGCGTTGGGTTTTTGTATTGCGGCGGCCCTGACCTATCATCGCAACAAACCGGCCCGCGCTTGGAAGTACGACGGTGCCGGGAAAAATCAGGCTGAAATTTTCGAAAGAGAACATGAGCGCCCTTGTCGTACGTCAGGCCATTGAAACCGATCAAAAAAAGCTCGCACCCTTGTTCGACGCCTATCGCCGGTTCTATGGAGCGGAGGGTGACATTCCAGCCGCCAGTGCCTTTCTGGCAGACCGTTTCGCGCGCGGCGAGTCGGCGGTGTTCATTGCATTCGAGGGTGAGGTTGCGGTCGGCTTTACACAACTCTATCCAAGTTTTTCTTCGGTCTCGCTGGCGCGGATATTCATCCTCAACGACCTGTTCGTCGATGAGAGTGCGCGGCGCAAGGGCGTTGTCGCGCAACTGATCGCGGCTGCCGTCGATTATTCACGAACCGAGGCGGCGGCCCGCCTGACATTGTCGACAGCGCGGAGCAACCTTGCTGCCCAGGCGTTGTATGAGTCCCTGGGCTGGAAACGCGACGACCGGTTTCTTGTCTACAATTTCAGCTTGCCGGCACAGGCAGGCAGTGCGGCGTAGCATCGTCAACTGCCGGTTGCTGTCTTGAGCCACGACAAGGAGCGCGTTGTATTGAAGACCATCGGATTGATAGGCGGCATGAGTTGGGAGTCGACCGTCACTTATTACCGCCTGATCAATGAGGGTGTGAAAGCGCGCCTCGGCGGCTTGCATTCGGCGAGGCTGGTTCTCTACAGCGTTGATTTCGACGACATCGAACGCTTGCAGCGCGATGGCAACTGGTCCGAAGCGGGCGCGTTATTGGCCGAGGCCGCGCGCGCACTGGAAAAAGCCGGGGCGGAAGCCCTGGTTCTGTGCACCAACACCATGCACAAGGTGGCATCGGCTATCGAGGCGGCCGTCGCCATCCCGCTGCTGCACGTCGCCGACCCGACCGGCGAGGCGATCAACCGCACCGCCCTGGTTACAGTGGGCCTTCTGGGTACGCGCTTTACCATGGAGCAGGACTTCTATCGCGACCGGCTGAGCGAGCGTTACGGGCTCAAGGTGCTGATTCCGTCGGCAGACGATCGCGAGATCGTTCATCGCGTCATCTACGAAGAGTTGTGCCTGGGCAAACTGGTGGATGAGTCGCGTGCGCAGTATCTGCGCATCATTACCGACCTGGCAGAGCAGGGCGCCGAGGCGATCATTCTGGGCTGCACTGAAATATCCTTGCTGGTGGGCCAGGTGGACTCGGTCGTGCCTCTGTTCGACACCACCGCGCTGCATGCCTACAGCGCGGTTGACTGGGCGTTGTCGACGTGACGGCCCTGGGGTCAAGGCAAATGAAAGGGAGATGGCAATGATCGAGGGCAGTTGTCTGTGCGGCGGGGTGCGCTATGAATACGATGGCGATATCGAAGAGATTTCGATCTGTCACTGCTCGCAATGTCGCAAGGCCCAAGGCTCGGCGTTTGCTCCGGTGAGCCCGGTGGATTCGGCGCGCTTCAAGTTGATCTCGGGTGCCGACTTGCTCAAGGAGTTCCGCTCTTCGCCGGGCAAGGCCCGGGTGTTTTGCGGCAACTGCGGCAGCCCGATCTACAGCGCGCTGGACGATCGACCAGAAGTCAAGCGACTGCGCCTGGGTACGGTGGAAACGCCCTTTGCCTGCAGCGATGTTTTTCATATCTTTTGTGCGTCGAAAGCTCCCTGGCTGGATTGCGACGACACGCATCCGCATTTTGCGGAACGCAGGCCCTGACAGGGTGGAAATGTCGAATGACTTGCCATGATTGTTGAAACCGATGTGCCCTTGCTCGATGAACTTCTCGTTTCGTACCGGGATATCATCGGTGCCGATTTCACGGCCTATCGCAATCATTGTTTTCGCGTGTTCAATTTTTGCGTGGCGATGGCGGATGCCAATGCAGCGGAGCGGGAACGATTGGCGATCGCAACGGCGTTTCACGATCTGGGAATCTGGAGCGCGCGCAGCTTCGATTATCTTGAGCCTTCGCAGAGCCTGGCGCGCGACTACCTCAACGCTTCAGGGCGCGTCGCCTGGATTGACGAGGTGACAGCGATGATCGGGAATCATCACAAAATCACCTGCTTTCAGCCCTGCCGGCTGAGTTTGGTCGAGGTCTTTCGCCGTGCCGACTGGATCGACGTTTCGCTCGGATGGCTGAGCTTTGGCGTGCCACGCATTTTCATTCGGCAGACGCTTGCCAGTTTTCCCAATGCCGGGTTTCATCGGATGTTGCTGGCACTCGCCTGGCGACGGACGAAGGCGCATCCTTTGAGTCCACTGCCGATGATGCGACTATGAGCCCACCCGAAAAAATTCGCAGCAATCTCCCGGTGGTGCCGATGACCCTCGCCGAGCTGGAGAAAGTGCGTGCCTCGTGCAAGGCGATGGTCAGGCGGCGAGCGGCAAGTTCCGGCGGCTTGGCGCTGATCCCGATTCCGGGCGCAGACATTGCCGGTGATATCGGCCTGCTGCTGGAGTTGATTCCGGCGATCAACCGAAAATTCGGGCTGAGTCTGGAACAAATCGAGGAACTCGAATTGGGCCATCGAGTGGTCATCTACGCGTTGGTAAGAAAATCAGGCGCCATGATGGTCGGGCAGACAATTACCCGAAAGCTGATCGTTTCAGCGCTGCAGAAAGTTGCGGTGCGCATGGGCGCCAAGCAGGTGCTGAAATACATCCCCTTCGCCGGGCAGGCGGCGGCAGTTGCGCTGAGCGTCTCGGCGATGATGTATCTGGGCAATTCACATGTGGATGCCTGTTTCGAGATCGCCAGTGGCGCAATCAAAAAGCAAAAAACATGACGGAGAAAGCACATCCAATGACTGCCACCTCCCGCTTCAAAGTACCGGAAAGGCTGGAGACCGAGCGGCTGGTGCTGCGCATGTTTGGCGAAGACGATTGGCGGGCGATGCACGAGCATTATTCCGATCCTGAATGCGTACGCTTCACGTTTGGCCGCGCGCAGTCGGAAAGCGGTAGCTGGCGGGCCGTGGCCAGCATGCTCGGGCATTGGCAACTGCGCGACTATGGCCCTTATGCGCTGGAGGAAAAAGCCACGCGCAAAGTGCTCGGCACCGTCGGTCTGTGGTATCCGATCGACTGGCCGGAGCCGGAAATCAAATGGGCGCTGGCGCGCCAGCATTGGGGCAAGGGCTACGCCAGCGAGGCGGTGCGCGCGGTGCAGGCCATGGCGCTCGAACACCTCTCCGAGTTACCCCTGATCAGCTTTGTCAATTCCGAAAATGCCGCGTCAATTCGTCTCGCGCTGGCCGTGGGGGCGACACTGGAACGCGAGACCGAGTTCCGCGGTGGTTGGTGGCATGTGTATCGACATCCATCGAAGCGCGATAGCGGATGATTTCCGCGCGCTGAAACTCGGCGATGGCGAGACGGCGGTTAGCGGATATGCATCTTCCAGGCAGGCCGAAAGCATGGGATGTGCCTCGAATAGCCGTCCACGGGCATAGAATGACCTCCTGCCGAATGGGGGAAAAATAGTGAAGTCATGCACATTGATTGCATTTCTGGCGCCGTTGCTGATGGTTCTCGACGTCGCGGCGGCCGATCTGCCTCTGGGCAGTTGCGCCAACCCCCAGGCAATGACGGACCTGTCCAAGTGCGATTTTTCGCGCAAGAAACTCAACGGCAAGGATTTGCATGGCGTGCGTCTGGCGGGTGCCAAGCTGGAGAGCACGGATTTTCGAAAAGCCAATCTGCAGGGTGCCGACCTGAGCGGAAGCAATGCCAAATGGGCCAACTTCACCGGCGCCAATCTGGCGCATGCGGACTTGCGCAAGGCCGATCTGTTTCACGCCAGTTTCGATGATGGTGATTTGAGCGACGCCAAGCTGGCTGGCGCCAATATGTTCGGCTCCAATCTGATTAATACCCGTGCGCTGAGAGCCGACTTTTCGGGCGCCTATCTGAAAGACATCCTGATGGAAGGCATCGACCTTTCCGGCGGTTCGATTCGCAACTGCCATGCGGTACGCGGGGTGTTCACCGGGGCGCGTCTGGTTGGCACCGATCTGTCCGGTGCGGACCTCACCGGTTCTGCCATGGAGCAAGCCGATTTTTCGAATGCGATATTGAAGGCGACAAAACTGACGGGTGCCGTCCTGCGGCAGGCAATATTCTTCAAGGCGGACATGAAAGATGCCGATCTGACCAATGCCGATGTCTGGAGCGCCAGCTTTGATCAGGCGACGAACCGGGACGAGTCGGTGCAGGAGGCGCTGGTCGAACCCTTCGTGGTACGGGATCGCCGCTAGGCGTCCGGCCCCGGTCTTTCAGGAAAGAGAGTTTCGATATGGGAAATGAGACCCCTGCGGTTGATCTGCAGGCAGCGGATGGCATCAAATTGTCCGCCCGCATCTGGATGCCGCCGACATCGAATGCGGTGCTGGCCCTGGTGCATGGCATTGCCGAGCACTCGGGGCGCTATGCGTTTCTCGCCGAACGCGCCAACGCGCGTGGTATCGGCGTGGTCTCGCTTGATTTGCGCGGTCACGGGCGCTCGCCGGGCGAGCGTTCCTACGTAGAACGCTTCGACGACTATTTGCTGGATGTGGATGCGCTGCTGGCAAAGGCTCACGAACTGGCCGCCGGTCGGCCGGTATTCCTCATGGGGCACAGCATGGGCGGCGCGATCGCGCTGCGCTGGCTGGCGCAGCGGCAGAAGCCGGTGGTGGGGCTGATACTTTCTTCAGCGGCGCTCAAGATCGGTGGCGATGTGCCGCGGCTGCTGGTGGCCCTGGCACCGCTGCTCTCGCGCTGGCTGCCGCATCTGCGCGGCACGCGTATCGACCCGGCGGTAATCAGCCGGGATCCCGCAGCGGTGGCCGCTTATGTGAATGATCCGCTGGTGAGCCTGGAAGCGCCGCCGGCCCGTACCGGAGCGGAATTGCTTCAGGCGATGGCGTCCAATCGCGAAGCGGCGAAGGGCCTGCGCGTGCCGGTGTATCTGTTTCACGGTGACGCAGACCGCCTGACCGATCCGGCCGGCAGCCAGGAAATTCACGATCTGTGGGGTGGCCCGGATCGAACGCTGAGGATATGGCCGGGCAGTCGTCACGAGACTCTCAATGATCTCGACCGCGAGATGGTGGTGACGGAGCTTATCGACTGGGTACAGTCGCATTGCGCTCCGGACTCAAGGGCGGGGTAATGCGGGCAGGGTAATGCGTTTGACCGGGGTCTGCTTTGCCGTATCCAGATCATCGAGAACTGAATAGAGTGTGGTCATCAGACCCTTGCCGACGGCCTCTTCAAGGTAGGCATACTGCGCTTCGACCAGAGGCATAATGCTCGCCACCAGTTTCTCGCTGCGTGCTGACAGACGTACCAGTACTCGCCGCTGATCGTCCGGAAAGCGAGTCCGAACCACCAGGTTCAATGCCTCCATACGGGTCAGGATGCCGGCCAGGCTGGGGCTCAGAATCTGGCACAACTCGCAGATTTCCCGTGGTTCGAGCTGTTCGCGTTCGCTCAGTACGCGCATGATCCGCCACTGGGGCTCGGTCAGTCCGTAATGGTTCAGGATCGGTCGAAAGTGGCTGAGCAACTCCTCCCGTGCTCTGAGCAGCAGCTGCGGGAGATTGCTGTAGGTGGTTTTTCGCTTCATTGGATTCTCCTGAACTACCGTTGCCGAAAGGGCTGATGGCACCCAAAAAAGAGAGCGAGGTAGCAATGAATCCATGTCGGGAAGAACTATCAGGCTGGGCTGCAGCAACAAAGCGCGGCAGTTGGAATGCCATGCACTGCAGGAAAACGCCGGATCAAACCAGCGACAAGCTGGCGGCATGACATGAGCCATCATCAATCAAATCCGCCAGCCTGCATCAGGGGTACCGTGTATGGCGTCATCCTCAACGACACGCGCTCGCTCGCGCAGGAGCGCGGCTTGATCGCCTGAGACAATAGCCGACGCTGCGACGCAGAGCGTGATGGTGTCTATCCGATCTGGATTCATTAGGAAAACGGAACGTGTTACGCTTTATAGCTCATTGAGGCGATCCGAGTGAAACGCAACCCGCGCCGCTAGAGCTGGCAGTTTTTGGCTGCATCCATGCCTGCGCCTGACGGACACCCGCCCCGATCTGTTTGTAACTTTCCCGAGGGGATAGACCATGAATCAAACCGAACCCAAACCCGATACCGATTCCGCAGAAAACGCAGAAACCGAGACGCCGTCAGCGGAGCAAAGTCGCTACGAGGCGCTTTACGATCGTTTCACCGAGCGCGCGCGCGAGCTGTTCGATGCCGGTCAGGAAAAGAGCAAGGAGGCCATGGAAAAAGCCATGGAAAGTGCACGTGAGCAGCTTGCGGCGGCTGAAGAGTTCTCGGCGGAGCAGGGCGAGGCCTTCAAGAAGTTCATGCGCCGCGACCTCGATCAGACAGCGGAAGAAATGCGGATACTCGGTCAGGAAGCCAAGGATCGGCTGAATCCTTCGCGATTGGGTGCCGGCGCGCTGTCGTCGATGGCGAAACTGCTTGAGGTAACTGGCACTGCGCTGCAAAACCTTTCACGCAAGGCCGAGGATGCCCTGCACTTCAACACCGGCGAGATCACTGCGGCAGGCACCCTGACCTGCACCAAATGCGGGCAGAAGGTACAGCTCAAACACAGTGCGCACATCCCGCCCTGCCCGAGCTGTCACGGAACGCAGTTTCGCAAGGGATATTGAGCCCGTCCGCCGGAATACAAGCTGTCACTCGGATGCAAGGCTGCGACTCGTGAAGCTCGCGGTTGAAAAGCACAAGGAGTTTGGGTCATGCGCAAGACACTAATCTGGCTCGCGGCTGCCGCCATTCTTGTGGCGGGAGGCATTGTCGCTTATCTGTTTTTGTTGAAAGCGCAGCGAACCCCGCCACCGGAGATATCGCAACAAGTGGCTCTGCCGCCGGTGCCAAAGCCCGCACCCGTTGCGCCGGTGATCCGTCATCCGCTGGAAAGCTCACCCGAGAAGCTGCCCCTGCCTGCGCTTGAACAAAGCGATGCGCCACTACTCAAGGCGCTGAGTGAATTGCTGGGAGACAAGTGGCTGGCCTTGTTTTTCACCGATAACGTGATCCACCGCGTCGTCGCGACGGTTGATAGTCTCCCGCGCAAATATTTGCCAGGCGGCGTGATGCCGCTAAAAAGGGCGCCGAAGGCTTTTGTCGTTACGGGCAAGGAAGACAGTCTGGCGATCAGCCCGCGCAATGCGGCGCGCTATGGTCGCTACATTCAACTGACGCGTGCGCTGGATGCAAAGAAACTGGTCGCCTTGTATGTTCAGTTTTATCCACTGTTTCAGCATGCCTACGAGGAACTTGGCTATCCCAAGGCGTACTTCAACGATCGTCTGGTCGAAGCCATCGACGATCTGCTGGCCGCTCCCGAACTCAAAGAGCCGGTTGCGCTGGTGCAGCCCGGCGTGCTCTACGAATTTGCGGACGCCACACTCGAATCGCGCTCGGCGGGGCAGAAGATCATGATCCGCATGGGACGCAACAATGCCGTCCATGTCAAAGCCAAACTGCGCGAAATCCGCAAGCTGGTCACCGGCGGATCCGGCCCCTCCTGAAAAGTCGGCGATGGCGAGACGGCGGCGCAGTGGTTAAACAGCCGCGCCGGTCCTTGCGCTATGCTTGCACCATTGGAAATCTCAATTCTCGAGGGAGGCAACATGCCGAAGGTGGTAGTCAATGCGAATGGTCAAGTGCTCGGGGAATTTCCGGTCAACAAGGACCGGATGGTCATTGGGAGCAAGGCGTCCAATGAGATTTCCCTCGACAATGTCAATGCCGACAACGAACATGCGGTAATCACCCGTTGCGGCGATCTCTACGTCATCGAAGATCTTGGCAGCGCAAACGGCACCTTCGTGCATGACAGGAAGATCACCAAACTGCTGCTGAGCGACGAGGACCTGATCTCGGTCGGTAGCTGCCAGCTTCGCTTCGTCGAGGAAGATGCCGGGAGGGGCGATGCCGAAGCCGCGCCAGGCAAGTCCAGGGCCAAGGCACCGCCTGTGGCACTGGACGCAGGTAAACCGGCACCGGCACCCCAGGTCAAGAAATCCGTGGCACCGCCCACCGCCAAAGGCCCCGTGGCGGCAGGCGAATGCCCGCACTGCGGCTACAAGCGCCTGCCCAAGGATGCCAAAGTGGCGGAAGACAGATGCCCTTCGTGCAAGATGGGCTATGCCACCACACCGGGCGCCCTGATCCGCGCCGAATCGAAAACCGGCGACCGCCTCGAGGTCTATGACAGGGAGGTCGTGATCAAGCGCAAGATGGGCGTAAAAGTGCTGCTGCAAAGCCTCAAGGGTGACCTGCTGGAAGGCATCAAGGGGGACAAGTACGTTCCCATCGACTCGATCGCATCGATCCAGATCAAGCCGGCCAGCGCCCTGCTGGCGGGCCACATCACCATTGTCCTGCCGGAGTCAAAGGAAGGCTTCAAGCTCGCCGGCCTGGACGATTGCACCGTCGAGTTCGTCAAGCGCGAGGAAGAGAAGTTCCTCGAGGTCAAGGCCTACCTCGACGCAAGGATCGGCCGCTAGCCTTCCAGCGGGCGCGGCCTCAGTACGCGGTGGCCAGTTCGCTGGTCGCCTGCGCCAGTCGATCGACCAGGATATTCATGAACGAGCGGTTGAACTGGAGCTGGCAGTTTTCAGACGCCTTGCGTAGAGAGTCAGCCTTGATCTTGAAGAGAGTGACGGGCGTGTCGGCCGCGATGGTGGCAGTTCGCGTCAGTGCGCCCTGCCGGATGTAGCACATCTCGCCAAAACAGTGTCCCTTGCCCAGCGTGCTCAGCTTCTTGTCGCCCTTGATCACGCGCACACTGCCATCGGCGATGACAAAGAAGAAATTGCCTTTTGTTCCCTCGTCGACCAGGAAAGTGCCGGACGGCACGCGGCCCCAGATGCTGATGCGCAGCACTTCCCAGAGCTCTATTTCGCTGAAGTCCTGAAAGAACGGCAGCGCCTTCAGCATATTGAAGCGCTGGGTCTCCGAATCGGCCTGTTGTGGCAGATCCAGCTCCGCGATGGTCGACAGATCCTCGGTGAACTCACGCCAGTTGGCATGCCGCTCCGGCGTGTTACGGCGCAATGCCTTGGTCACGATGTCGGCCAGTCGCGCCGACAACTCGGGACGATGGGTACGGATGCTGGGGGGGTCTTCGTTCAGTATCTTGTGGGTCAGTCCGTAGTTGGTGTCGGATTCGAAGGGCAGGCGGCCGGTGAGCAGCTTGTACATCACTACGCCCAGAGAATAGATGTCGGTCTGGTAGCTCAGGGTGTCGTTGCGGACCTGCTCTGGCGACATGTAGGCGGGCGAGCCTACCCCGGTCAGTTGCGTCTCGTCGTTCTTCGCCAGGATCGCGGCGCCGAAGTCGGCGATCTTCAATGCACCGTCCTTGCAAACCATGATGTTTGCGGGCTTGATGTCGCGATGGATGATGCCGTTGCGGCTGGCAAAATCGAGCGCCATAGCGCATTTGAAGGCGATCTCGATCACCTTGTCCACGGGCAGCAGGCTCTCTACGTGGCCGAATTTTTCGAGTGTTTCGCCTTGCACGTATTCCATGACGATATAGCCGTCGTCGCGGCCCAGCAGCGCGTCGTAGATGCCGACAATGTGCGGGTGGTTGAGGCGGCCGGCCAGGGCGGCCTCGTTGGCGATCAACTTGCGATAGGTATTGCCGTGCTCGGTGTCGGACAGGATCTCGGGTTTGAAGACCTTGATCGCCACCTCGCGATCGTTGAACGTGTCGTAAGCGAGGTAAACGATGCTCGTCGCGCCCGTGCCGAGCTCTCGGATGATTTCGTACTTTTCAATACCGACTTCAGCAGCTTGCTCCATTTATCATTAGCTCCTCATGCAGGACAGGAAATCCAACCGGCTTTGGAGGAGTGTGCCTGACGCCGGGTGTAGCCGTCAATCGCCGACTTTGGCCGACTGTACTCAGCGTCCACCGGCCGCTACCTGGCAACGTCAGGCTGCGCGAAACCCGCAAGCTGGCCACCGGCGGATCCGGCCCCTCCTGAAAAGTCGGCGATGGCGAGACGGCGGAGCGGTGGTGCAACCTCCACGCCGCCTTCGACATCCGCGTATCCAGGCGTATCGATGCCTGCCGAAGGCCTGCTGTGCTTTGGGGTGTCCCCGAAAATGGGGACATCGCATTTTTAGTGATTGCTCCAGAATCGAATCGAATCCGGAACCTGATACCGGAGGGTTCATTCAATCAATGGAGGAGTCATCATGTCCAGCCACACCCTGTCCCGAATATCCCGCAGCGTCCTTGCCATCGCGGCGCTCGCTGCACTTCCAGGTTTGGTCGTTGCCCAAACACTACCCGAACTGGATAGCCTGACCGCCACGCAAGCGGCGGCAGACATTTGCGCGGGCAAGTACAGCAGCGAAGCTTTGGTGACGGCCGCGCTTGAGCGCGCGAAATCGCGCCCCGAACTGAACGCCTTCATCACCCTGGACGAGGCCGGATCGCTCAAGGCTGCCAAGGCAGCGGACGCAGCCCGCAAGCGCGGCAAGGCCTGCAAACCGCTGGCTGGCGTGCCGCTGGTCATCAAGGACAACATCCAGGTGGCAGGTTTGCCGAACACCGCCGGCACCGCCGCGCTGAAAAATTTCGTGCCGAAGAAAGATGCACCGGTGATTCGCAAGCTGCGTGCCGCGGGCGCGATCATTCTCGGCAAGACCAATATGCACGAACTGGCCTTCGGTATCTCCGGCTACAACGCCGCCTACCAAACCGGCGCCAGTCCAGGTGTGCGTAATGCCTGGGACCCGGCGAAAATTGCCGGCGGATCTTCTTCCGGTAATGGCGCCGCCATTGGCGCACATATCGTGACTGCGGGCCTCGGCACCGACACCGGCGGCTCGGTGCGTATTCCCTGCGCCTTCAACGGCTGTGCCGCGTTGCGCCCCACCGTGGGGCGCTATTCGCAGGCGGGCATCGCGCCGATCTCGCATACCCGTGACACCGCAGGGCCGATGGCGGTCTCGATGGCAGACATCGCGCTGCTTGACCGCGTCATCGCTGGCGGCGCCAAGATCGAGCCGGCAAACCTGAAAAAGCTGCGTGTCGGAGTGGTGGCGTCGATGATGGCAAACCTGGATGCCGATACCCAGGCGGCGATGGACGCAGCCATCACGAAGATGAAGGCGGCAGGCGTAACTGTGGTCGATGTCGAGATGGCGAAGCTGGCGGAAGTGAATGGTGCGGTTGGTTTCCCCGTGGCGCTCTATGAAGCCTATGACGACATGGTGATCTACCTGAAGCAAAACGGTACCGGCATTTCGATTGCCGATCTGGCAAAAGGAATCGCCAGCCCGGATGTGAAAGGTACTTACGACGGACTGGTGATTCCGCGCAAACTGCCGGGGCCGAACAAGACTCTGGTGGATGCCAAGCCGGCTTACGATGCAGCGATGAAAACAGGCCGCCCTGCCTTGCAAAAGTTGTACAAGGACACCTTCAAGCACAACAAGCTCGACGCGATAATTTTTCCGACAGTGCCCAAGGTCGCGATTGACTCGAATCCGGAGTCAAGCAGTCTGGCCAACTTCGGGCTGTTCATCCAGAACACGGACCCGGCCGGCAACGCAGGCATCCCCGGTTTGCAGATTCCGCTGGCCCTGGGCGCGAGCAGCAAACTGCCGATTGGTCTCGAACTGGACGGCCCGGCAGGTAGCGATCGCAAGTTGATCGGCATGGGCCTGGCGCTGGAGCAACTGTTCGGTCGCTTGCCGGCACCTGCAAAACGCTGAGGTCAAACGGAAGCAGTCGGCTCGACGGGTGATCTGTCATCGAGAAAATGACGGAATTCAAACGCTCACCACGGAGAGCACGGAGGACACAGAGAAAGGCGCACCTGCCTTTGTTTAGCTTTCTCCGTGCTCCCTGTGTACTCCGTGGCAGGTTTTGTATTTGCTTGTAGCTAGTTGCGCCGAGTCCGACTGAACGCCGCTGCAATTCCTCCGCGGCGTTGCACGCCCAGCTTGATGAAACTGCGCTTCAGGTAGGTACGCACGGTCGACAGTTCAACCGACAGCCGCTGCGCAATCTGCTTGTCGGTCAGTCCCTCGCTGACCATGCGCGCCACTTCAATTTCACGTGGCGACAAGGTGGTCGTTTCCATGTTCAGCAACTCGCTTGCGGGCAGCACAAGGCGGGACGCGCGCTGCAAGGCTCCGGTAAATGCCGGCTCGATCAGGCGCAGCAGTTCGAGTGTGTGGCTATCAAAATTGTCGCGGTTGCGGCCGCGCCAGATACGCAAATCCCCGATGTTCCGATCGCCGACATAGCTGTAGGCATTGACGCCCCAGTGCAGTTTGTCGCGCGCCAGAAAGTCGTTGAAGAACTCGGTGCGCATCAGTTCCTTCTGCGGCATCACTTGCGTGACCAGCGTGGGAAGCCGTCTTTGCTTCAGTTTGTGTGTGATTGGATCGTGGAACTGGTAGTAGGTCTCGTAAGACCCCAAATTGTCCTCGCTCATGTTGAGCGACACACGACCGCCAAAAGTCTGCGTCGCTTCGTTCCATACATAAGACGCAAAGTGATCGGCGCGCAGCAGATCGAGCAGGCCGTAGCCGACCCGCTCGCGCACCTCGCGTTCCGCCATGTCTTCTGCCAGAAGGCCAAAGAGGCGGGACAAGGCACGGCTTTCGGTTGCAGTCAGATACATGCGCCAAGTCTAGGCGAGACCGCGTCACGCTGCAACGAAAGC
This sequence comes from Sulfuritalea sp., assembly GCA_021738385.1. Lineage (GTDB taxonomy): Bacteria > Pseudomonadota > Gammaproteobacteria > Burkholderiales > Rhodocyclaceae > Sulfuritalea. The sequence continues at coordinate 40,622 of JAIPCF010000005.1, forward strand.
CTGCAAACGCTTGCACTGCAAAGGCCCCCACGGAGCAGTCTTCCAGGCCACTGCTTTAGATGTCCGGAGTCAGGGGTAGGAGAGTGGGGGTGATGTGCAACGTCATTGAAGCAACATTTTCGGCCAACTCCGGACGTTCCGCCATGCCGCCAAATGTTGCCACCAATACGTAAATTGTACGGATTGAATTGCGTGCCATTTCGTATTGAACTACAATGAGCCGTATTTCTTCCGTAACGAAGGTGAGCATCTCATGTCTACTATTGCCCAAACCCACGAGCGCATTGATTTGCGCACATCACCGGAAATCAAGGAACTGATTGTTCGGGCGGCCTCTTCTGCAGGGATGTCGGTAAGCGCTTTCCTGCTCGGCACTGCTCAGGAACGAGCTAGGCAGATCCTGGCGGAGAAAGAGATGATCACTCTCACTTCCCGTGACTGGAATGCCTTTGCCAAAGCACTGGACAATGCCGAGAAACCCAGGCCGAAGTTGTCCGCTGCAATGAAACGTCACCGCAATTGGCAGCAAGACAAGCGTTGACTTCCATTCCCTCGATTAGCATTGAAGCGCTGGCGTCGACTCATGACCGCCGCACCTTTTCATGCGGCGTTCAGGCACTGGATGAATATCTGCGGCGGTTTGCCCGCCAGCATGCCGACGCCAATGTAAGCCGCAGCTATGTTGCCGTGGAGGGGGCGACTGTTCGCGGTTTCTACAGCCTGGCCATGTCGGCTATCCGCAAGGAGAACCTGCCTGCCAGACACCTGAACCGATTCCCCAACTTTCCGCTTCCCGTTGCACGCCTTGCTCGCCTGGCCGTTGAGATTCGCCATCAGAGGCAAGGACTGGGTGAGTTGCTGCTGGCGGATGCCTTACAGCGCTGTCTGCGGCTTTCCGCCGAGATTGGAACGATCGGCGTCATTGTGGACGCCAAGGATGACCATACGCGGGGCTGGTATCAACGCTATGAATTCGAGCGGCTACCAGATTCGCCCTTGACCTTGTGGCTACCCACAACTGCGATCGCCCGTCTATAGGCGTTATTTGATGCCGGCGAGTAGGGAAGAATGTCAGTCGGTTTCGGGAAGCATCCGTGAGTCGGCGTGGCGAATTGAGCCGGGCCCAGAAACGTCGAATCCAGCCAAGACTATGCATGTGGGATTGCAATCCCGATTGCGTAATGGCAGCATATTAGGATATCCATGCGCAACCGATCAGTTCAACCACCCAGACATGCTAATGATCATGATGCCGGAGATAACCGGACCTAAGCCTACGATCAGTTATGCCATGCCTACGACCATGCCTGCAAGAGGGCACGCCTTCGACGCTCAACAGGAGTTCGCATATAGCCAGTTGTCGGAAGACCCGGCCCGCGATGAGTGGGGTGCTGATTCTTTAGAAAAGCATACGACGACGAAGTCGAACATCTACAGCTATGTCAAAGGGAATCCGGCTCTCTACACCGATTGCCTAAGACTACGACCAAACTCACTTGACCGGCCGCTTTGTGGCAGTCGCCATGACCGCTTTCGGCACTTCGAGGTTTATTCGACGTCTGCCCACGGGCGCCGTGCATCATCCCTGCGTCATCACGTTCAGGGCGGACGTCCAACAAACCTTAACCAAAGTACGCGTTCGCAGAAATGGAGAGCCGACGTTCGTGCACCCTGGTTTCTATCGGGCCGGATGGCCGACGATTGACGTTTTCCCCTGGCATTCACAACCGCCAGATCGGGACTGTTCGATATCACGGACAGGGCTTGGCGGGTAACGCGGTAATACCCGACTGTCCATGTTCAATGAAGTCGGCGAATGCAGAAATAGATTTAACCATTCCGTAATCCTGACTATTAGTCTTATAGTTGACTTGTCACAAACACACGGGGCGCAACCTCGCCGCGAGTGTAGTCCTGAGTCGGCGCCAACGTGCTGGCTTCCCCTGCAGATCGGGAGCAACTCCTGACTGCGCCGTGATGAGGTTGGTGGGTTCTGCTCTCAAGGCCTGAGCCCGTCGACCGAGTGTTTCCTGACCGTGTGTTGATCGGGCCGGGCTCCGGGCTATCCAGAGCCTCATCCCGATCAAGGCACGGCATGAAATCCATGACACTTAAAGGGTTTTGTGTTCCGTTCTGAAGTGAAAGGACACGGACCCGCATTAGAGGGGCAGGCGTTTGTGGGGTCGATGACGGATCTGGCATTAGCGGGAGGATTCATGGCGGGGCTGGGCGTTGTCCTGGCATTGCTGCTCGCTTTTGCCAACAAGAAACTCTATGTGTATGAAGACCCGCGTATCGGCGAGGTCGAAGATCTGCTGCCCAAATCCAATTGCGGTGCCTGCGGTCAGGCGGGTTGCCGCGATTTTGCAGAGAAAGTGGTTGGCGGCGAAGTCGTGCCGGCGCTCTGTACGGTGAGTACGGTGCCGCAACGGCAGGGCATTGCCAATCTGCTCGGCGTGGCGGCCGGTACGGTGGAAAAGAAAGTCGCCCGACTGGCCTGCGGTGGCGGCCATCACGTGGCTTTTTTGCGCGCGCGTTATGAAGGTTTGAAAACCTGTCGCGCCGCGGCGGTAGTGTCGGGCGGCGGCAAGGAATGCGCCTGGGGTTGCCTCGGGCTGGCCGATTGCGCCAATGTCTGTACCTTTGATGCCATCACCATGGATGCCCACGGTTTGCCGGTGGTGGATAGCGAAAAATGTACGGCCTGCAACGACTGCGTCGAGGTTTGCCCCAAGGGTCTGTTCAGTCTCGAGCCGGTGAGCCACCGCCTGTGGATCGCCTGCAAGAACCAGGCAGACGGCGATACCGCCGAGGCCGCCTGCGAAGTGGCCTGCACCGCCTGCGGCAAGTGCGTTGCCGATTCGCCTTTCAAGCTGATGCAACTGGTCGGCAATCTGGCGGTGATCAATTACGACTGGAACGACCGTGCCACGCGCGCTCCCATAGAGCGCTGCCCGACCGGCGCCATCGTCTGGTTCGACACACCCGACAGCGCGGCCAAAGGGGCTGCCGCCAAGAAAATCCTGCGCAACGATCCCTTGCCCATGCATCACTGAGCGCTACAGAATTCGAAATCGAGGAAGCTGCCATGTCAAAGTCACTCATCAAAAAACTGTTCTCGTATTCGCTGCTGGAGTCCGGCAGCGCCGGCCAGGCGACGAAGTCGGTCAAATACCCGGGCGTGCGCGAAGCGGTCGACGGCAATACCGCGATCATTCATGTCGAGCGCGAAGCGTCCGACGCGGCCGGTGCTTATCCGATCACGCCTTCGACACAGATGGGCGAGTACTGGGCCGAAGAGGTTGCCGCCGGTCATCTCAATATCTCAGATCGTCCGCTGATTTTTATCGAGCCCGAATCCGAGCACGCGGCGGCCGGGGTCACGGCAGGCATGTCGATGGCGGGGCTGCGTGCGGTGAATTTCTCCTCGGGGCAGGGCGTGGCATTCATGCACGAGTCGCTCTACGCCGCTGTTGGCAAACGTCTGCCCTATGTGCTCAACATGGGTTGCCGCGCCATCACCAAGGCCTCGCTCAACGTGCATGCCGGCCACGACGACTACCACTGCGTCGACGATACCGGCTTCATCCAGGTCATGGCCAAGAGCGCCACCGAGGCCGCCGACCTCAACCTGATCGCACGCAAGATTGCCGAGCTGTCGCTGACGCCGGCCATCATCGGCCAGGACGGTTTTCTCACCACCCATCTGATCGAGTCGGCGCTGCTACCGGAACGCGAACTGGTGGCCGAGTATCTCGGCAAGCCGGACGATCTGATCGACACGCCGACGCCGGCGCAGGAAATGCTGTTCGGCTCGAAGCGCCGCCGCGTCCCGGCGATCTGGGATGTGGATGTGCCGGTAGTGTCGGGTACGGTGCAGAACCAGGACGCCTACATGCAGGCCACTGCCGGCCAGCGTCCGTACTTTTTCGATCACATCGAAGCCATTGCCGATACCTGCATGGACGAGTACGCCGGACTGACCGGGCGGCGCTACCAGCGCGTTTCCACTTTCAAGGCGGAGGACGCCGACTACCTGATCGTCGGCATGGGCAGCATGATCGTGCAGGCCGAGGCGGTGGCCGACTATCTGCGCGAGACGCGCAAGCTGAAAGTCGGCGTGGTCAATGTGGTGATGTTCCGGCCATTCCCCGGCGATCTGCTGGGCCATGTGTTGCGTGGCAAGAAAGGTGTGGCCGTTCTGGAGCGCACCGACCAGCCGCTGGCGGAAGATCTGCCGCTGATACGTGAAATCCGCGCCTCGCTGATGAAGTGCGTCGAGAACGGCATGGCAGTGCCGGCCGGCCAGGACAAGGCCAAACCGTATCCGGATTACGCCAGCTATGGCGCCGGCGACATGCCGCGCCTGTACTCGGGCTGCTATGGCCTGGGCTCGCGTGATCTGCAACCCGAGGCGCTGATCGGCGCGGTGGAGAACATGCTGCCTGAGGCTGCCAATGCGGGAACGCAACGCAAGTTCTACTACCTGTCCGTCGATTTCGCCCGCGATCCGCTCAACCCGAAGGACGAGGTGCATCAGCAGGATATCGCCGACAAATATCCGCGCATTCGCGAGATGGGCGTGCGCGGTTCCGAAAATCCCAACCTGCTGCCCAAGGGCGCGATTACCGTGCGCATGCACTCGGTCGGCGGCTGGGGCGCCATCACCACCGGCAAGAATCTGGCGATGACGCTGTTCGAGTTGCTCGGCTGGGACATCAAGGCCAATCCCAAATACGGCTCGGAGAAAAAAGGCCAGCCGACCACCTACTATCTGTCGGCAGCACCGGAGCCGATTCGCATCAACTGCGAATACACCTATGTCGATGTCGTGCTCTCGCCCGACCCGGCGGTGTTCGGCCACAGCAATCCGCTGTCCGGTCTGAAAAAAGGTGGCTATTTCATCATCCAGTCGAATCTGGGCAAGGAAACCTGGGCCAGCTTCCCGCTGTGGGCGCAGAAGTTCATTGTCGACAACGACATTCACGTGTATTACCTCGACGCCTTCCAGATCGCTCGCGAAGAAGCCGGCGCCGCCGAGTTGCAGTTGCGCATGCAGGGCATCGCCTTTCAGGGCGCGTTCTTCGCCGCCAGCCCCACCATGGCGAACGCTGGCCTGACAGACGACGCACTGTTCACTGCCATCGAGGCTCAGTTGCAGTCGAAATTCGGCGGCAAGGGCGCGCGCGTGGTGGCCGACAATCTTCGCGTGGTGCGTCGCGGCTTTACCGAGCTGACGGAAATTACCGACAAGGAAGTCGGCCTCACACGCAAGGGATTCGTCAAGAAGGATGCGGGTTTACCCATCATGCTGCGGCAATTGCCGACCGGCGACGAAGAGAAGATGAACAAGGCTGCCGACATCCATCGTTTCTGGGAGCAGACCGGCAACTTTTACATGACCGGCAAAGGCAGCGACAATCTGGTCGACCCCTTTATCGGAGCGTCTCTGCTGCCTGCTGCGACGGGTGTGTTCCGCGACATGACCGGCATTCGCTTTGAGCATCCGGTATGGATTGCGGAAAAGTGTACCGCCTGCGGCGACTGCTATACGGAGTGCCCGGATTCGGCGATTCCCGGTCTGGTCAGCTCGGTGGGTGATGTATTCAACACGGCGCTGAACCGTATCGAAACTTCCGGTACGCCGACGCGTTTCCTGCGCCGCGCGGTGCGCAGCGTGGAAAAGAAACTGCGCACCCTGATCGATCGTGACGGCGGCGCCGTGCGTCCGCTGATCGATATCGCCATTGATGAAGTCATCGCCGAGGCGCCGGACGCGGATCGCGGCGGGCTGGCGGCCGAGTTCACCGCCCTGCAGGTGCAGCTTGGCGGCTTCCAGTTTGCCGCCACCAAGCCCTACTGGGAGCAGAAGGAAAAGAAAGCCAGGAACAGTGGCGGTCTGTTCTCGATCACTGTCAATCCCTACACCTGCAAAGGCTGCAAGCTGTGCGTCACCGTCTGCGAAGACAACGCGCTGGAAATGGTGACGCAAACCGAGGAATCGGTGGATCGTCTGCGGCGCGACTGGAATGTCTGGCTGAACCTGCCGACCACACCCAGGGAATACAGCCGCATCGACAGTCTCGACGAGAAGATCGGCGCGCTGGAAACCCTGCTGCTCGACAAGCACAACTACAACTCGATGAACTGCGGCGATGGCGCCTGTCTGGGTTGCGGCGAGAAGACCGCGATCCACTTGTTCACCGCTACGGTGACGGCGCTGATGCAGCCGCGCGTCAAGGTGTTTATCGACAAGCTCGATGGTTTGATCGCCAGTCTCGAACAGCACATGCGCGTCAAGCTGGCTTCGGCGGTTGATCTAACGGATACCGGCGCCGTGGTGCGCGCGGTCGAGTCGACCGGCCTGCACGACCTGACCTTGTCCACGCTGGCGACCAAGCTCAATGCCGACAAACCTTCGCAACTGCTCGACCCGGCCTGGGTAAAAAACACCGCGCAACTTCTGGAAAAGCTCAAGGATCTCAAGTGGCGCTACGTCGAGGGGCCGACCAAGCGCGGGCGCGCCGAGATGGGCATCATCAACGCCACGGGTTGTACCTCGGTATGGGGTTCGACCTATCCCTTCAGCCCCTATCCCTTCCCCTGGACCTCGCACCTGTTCCAGGATTCGCCTTCGGTGGCGATGGGCGTGTTCGAGGGTCACATGGCAAAGATGGCAGACGGATTCAAGGCCGTGCGCATGGCGGAAATGGAACTGGCGGGAGACTACCTGCCGGATCGGGATGAGGACTTCTTTCGGCGTTTCAACTGGAACCAGTTCTCCGCCGACGAATGGCTGTTGTGTCCGCCCGTGGTTTCCATGGGGGGCGACGGAGCGATGTACGACATCGGCTTCCAGAATCTGTCGCGCGTGTTGATGTCCGGCATGCCGGTGAAGATTCTGGTGGTCGATACGCAGGTGTATTCCAACACCGGCGGCCAGGCCTGCACTTCGGGGTTCATCAGTCAGGTGTCGGACATGGCGCCCTTCGGATCCGCCCAGCGCGGCAAGCAGGAGACGCGCAAGGAGATCTCGCTGATCGGCATGGCGCACCGTACCTCCTACGTAATGCAAGGCACCATTGCGCACGTCAATCATCTGCTCGAAAGCTATGTCGATGGCCTCAACAGCCGGCGGCCTGCACTATTCAACATCTACGCCGTGTGTCCCCCGGAGCATGGTGTCGGCGATGACAAGAGCGTGGACCAAAGCAAGCTGGCGGTGGAAGGGCGCGCCTACCCCTTGTTCCGTTTCGATCCGGATGCCGGCACCACCTTCAGCGAATGCGTGAGCCTGGAAGGCAACCCGGCGCAGGACGACGACTGGCCCAGCTACACGCTCAAGTATGTGGATGAGGCCGGTGCCGAGCAGAGTATGACGCTGCCGATGACCTTTGCCGACTTCGCTGCCACCGAAGCGCGCTTTCTCAAGCAGTTCCGCAAGGCGCCGCCCGAGACCTGGAACGAGCAGATGCTTTCCGTCGCCGAGTTTTTGCAACTCGACAAGGAGGAACGCGAAGGGCGCTTCCCCTTCATCTGGGGCGTGGACAAGAAGAACCGTTTGACGCGTCTGCTGGTGACGGAAGACCTGGTTCGCTCGACCGAGGAGCGCCTGCACTTCTGGCGCCAGTTGCGCGACATTGCCGGGCTTGACGCCAATGCCGCCGATGCGGACGATGTAACCGAGCGGGTACGCACCGAGTTGCTGGCGAAGATCACTGCCAGCTTGGGATTGGCGGGTACAGGTGCCACCGTGGCTCCGGCGGTAAAAGTCGGCGCTGGTGAGACGGCTCCCGTAGCTTCTGCCGATGGCGATTACGAGCCGGTCTGGGTCGAATCACCCGAATGCACGGCCTGCGACGAGTGCATCAATCTGGCGCCGAAGACCTTCGCCTACAACGAGCAAAAGCTCGCCATCGTCATCAACCCGCAAGGCGCCAAGTTCGCCGATATCGTCAAGTCCGCCGAGAAGTGCACCGCCGGCTGCATCCATCCTGGAACGCCATGGAACATGAACGAGCCCGGCGTGGAAAAGTTGATCGCGCGTGCGGCGAAGTTCAATTGATTGAAAAAACTGCCAACCACAGAGACACAGAGACACAGAGGAAAACCATGAGAATGATTTGTTTGCTTTTCTCTGTGTCTCTGTGTCTCTGTGGTGAAAGGTTTTCGTTTTGAAACTGCTTTCCTACTTCCGTGGCGGCGCTTTCCAGCGCGGCGTACATCCGCCGTCGTGCAAGCTGACGGCGGAGCGCGCGATCCGGCGCTTGCCATTTCCGCCGCGCGTGACGGTGCCGCTGTCGCAACATATCGGCAAGCTGCCGCGGCCCATCGTCAAGGTCGGGCAGGAGGTGTTGCGCGGCCAACCCATCGCCAAGAGCGACGACTGGCTCTCTGTGCCGCATCACGCGCCGCTGACCGGCGTGGTCGAATTCATCGGGCTGCGGCCGGGGATGCGCGGCACCTGGGTCGAGTCGATTGTCATTCGCGCACATCCTGGGGCGACCCAGGAAGACTTGTGGGGAACTCCGCGCGATTTGTCGCAGGCTTTGAGTGGCGACATCCTGCAGGCTATCTGGGACACCGGCATGGTGGGTCTGGGCGGTGCGGCCTTTCCGACGCACGCCAAGCTTTCCGTGCCGAAGCAGGCCAAGGTGCACACGCTGGTAGTGAATGGTTGCGAGTGCGAGCCCTACCTGACTTGCGATCACCGTGTCATGCTGGAGCAGGCCGACGATCTGCTTGTGGGCATCCGCTATGCCATGCGTGCTACCGGTGCGGTGCGCGCCATCATTGGCGTCGAGGACAACAAACGCGATGCGGTCGCGGTACTGCGTCAGACCATCGCGCGGGCCATCGAAGGCGGCGGCTTTAACGAAGGCGAGATTCACGTTGAAGCGGTGCCGACCCTGTATCCGCAAGGTTCGGAGAAGATGCTGATCATGGCGTTGTTCGGTGCCGAGATGCCGGCCGGCGGTTTGCCGATCGCGCTGGGCATGGTGGTCAGCAATGTCGGCACGCTGGCCGCACTGGGCAAACTGCTGCCGGCCGGGCAGGGCCTCACCGAACGGGTAGTAACAGTCACCGGCTCCGGCGTGGCGCGGCCGGGCGACTACCGGGTGGTGCTGGGTACGCCGCTCAAGTTCGTGCTCGACTATGCCGGGGCGCCGGCGGTGGATGAGATGGATGCGCGGCAAGTGATTCTCGGCGGGCCGATGATGGGCCAGGCCATCGGCTCGCTCGAGGTGCCGATCACCAAGGGCGTCTCCGGCGTGCTGGTCTTTCGCCGCGAGGACATGCAAGAGCGCGAAGGCCGCCAGACCTATCCCTGCATCAAATGTGGCGAGTGCGTCGAGTCCTGCCCGATGGGCCTGAACCCTTCGACCCTGGGCATGCTCGCCGCCAAGCGCGAATATGAGTTGATGGGCGAACGCTATTTCCTCAGCGACTGCTTCGAGTGCGGCTGCTGCACCTACGTATGTCCATCGAATATTCCTCTGGTGCAACAGTTCCGTGTCGCCAAGCAGATTTTGCGGGAAAAGGCGGCTGCTTGACACCATGAACCACAGAGACACAGAGACACAGAGGAAAAACATCGAGAGGGAAGAGAATTGCTTTTCTCTGTGTCTCTGTGTCTCTGTGGTAAAGGTTTTTCAATGACCCAGCCGCTTATCGAGATCCGTTCCGCGCCGCACCTCAAGGCGGCGAAGAGTGTCGAGACCATCATGCGGCATGTGGTGTATTCGCTGTTGCCGATCTGCGCTTTCTATATATTTCAGTACGGCATTTCGGCGCTGGCGTCGATTCTTGTCGTCACGATAGCCTGCCTGCTCACCGAGCGCGCACTGATCAGTACCGGGACGCAGGCCGGGCGGCTGTCCGATTTCTCCGCCGTGATCACCGGTCTGCTGCTGGCGCTGACCCTGCCGCCGGGCTTTCCCTTGTGGATGGGCGCGGTGGCCGGCGTGGTTGCCATCGCGCTGGGCAAGGCGCTGTTCGGCGGCATCGGCTTCAATGTCTTCAATCCGGCGCTGGTCGGCCGCGCCTTTGTCCAGGCCGCTTTCCCCACCGCCATTGCGACCTACACGCCGTCTTTTCTCGCGGGCCGCTTTACCGAGTTCATTCCTTCGTCGCTGGCCTTGCCGCTGATGATCCCCGCCGGAGCCGCCGAGTGGCTCAAGGCAAAACAGTTCGATGCGCTGGCGGGCGCCACGCCGCTGGCGAAATGGAAGTTCGACGGCGTGGTGGTCAATGCCGATGAATTGCTGACCTCGCTCTCCGGCCACATGGCGGTGGGACCGGCGCCGGCGCTGATCCTGTTGTGCGGCGCCTATCTGGCTGCGCGCCGTTTCATGGACTGGCGCATTCCGGTAGCGATACTCGGCAGCGCCGCGCTGACGGCATGGCTGCTGTTCGCCATCGATCCCGGTCGTTACCCGAATCCGTTCTTCATGCTGTTTTCCGGCGGTCTGATTCTCGGCGCGGTGTATATGGCCACCGACATGGCCACCTCGCCGGTCACGCCCAAAGGCATGTGGGTGTATGGCGCACTGATCGGCTTGCTGACCGTGGTGATCCGCTACTACAGCGGCCTGCCCGAGGGGGTGATGTATGCCATCCTGATCGGCAATGCCGCCTCGCCATTGATCGAACGCATCACCCAGCCGACGCCTTTTGGTCGCGGCGTGAGCTTGGGACGCACGCGCAAACGCGCCAGTTATCCGCTGAATCCGGGTTACATCTCGCGCGAAGAAGCGGGTGCCGTAACGCCGAAGAAACGCTTCCTGCCGAGGAAGCCGAAGAAATGATGAACATCTTTTCACCACAGAGCGCCTTGCGTGCCTGGAATTCCGCTTCGCGGGCTGGCAACAGAGACACAGAGACACAGAGAACTTCAAAGGCAAAAGTCAGTTTTTGTCTTTCTCTGTGCCTCTGTGTCTCTGTGGTTCAAACGGGGTTTGCATCATGACCGATCAGCGCGTGATACCGGTCAAGCATGTGCCGCCTCCACCGCCGGCCTCGCCGACGGTTGGCATGATCCGCACCCTGGGACTGGTCTCCGCGATATGCGGTCTTATCATTGTCAGCGCCTATCAGAGCACCTACGACGCCGTGGCGGCCAACAAGCGCATTGCCACCGAGCGCGCAGTCTTCAAGGTGATCCCGGCGGCGAAGTCGATTGTCGAATATGCAGCCCTGCCTAACGGCGGCATACAAAAACTCGGCGCTGGTGACACGGCAACGCCATCGGGTGCCGTCGGATTTTTTGCCGCCTACGACGAGCATGGTCGGCTCGCCGGTATCGCCGCCGAGGGGGGCGCCAAGGGATACGCCGACACCGTTCGCATCATGTTCGGTTACTCGCCGGCCTGCCAGTGCGTGGTGGGTTTTGGCGTGGTCGCGATGCGCGAAACGCCGGGCATCGGCGACAAGATCATCAAAGACCGCGAGTTTCTCGCCAACTTTGCCGCACTCGACGTCAAGCTCACGGCCGACCTGTCGGCACTGGCCAACGAAGTGATGGCGGTCAAGCACGGCACCAAGAGCAACCCCTGGCAGATCGATGCCATTGCCGGCGCCACCATCACCTCGCGCGCCGTCGGCCGCGCCATCAACGATGCGGCACAGGCCTTGCTGCCGCGCCTTGTTCCCAAACTCGAAATCCTTCAAAAGGCCCAAAAATCATGAACCACAGAGCGCCTTGCGTGCCTGGAATTCCGCTTCGCGGCCAGGCAACAGAGACACAGAGGAAAACCGGGAGAGAAGTGGCCTTGAGTTTCTCTGTGCCTCTGTGTCTCTGTGGTGAAAGGTTTTCACTATGAGTGCCACTGTCACTTGGGATGAATTCACCGAAGGCATCTGGCGCCAGAACCCGGTGTTCGTCATGGTGCTGGGTCTGTGCCCGATGCTGGCGGTGACCGTTTCCGCGGTGAACGCCATGACCATGGGGTTGGCCACGATGTTCGTGCTGGTCTGCTCCAGCGCTCTGGTGTCGCTGATGCGCAAGATGGTGCCGAAAGAAGTGCGCATCGCCACCTATATCGTGATCATCGCCACCTTCGTCACCGTGGTCGATTACCTCATTCAGGCGGTGAGCCTGGAGTTGTACGAAGCCTTGGGGGCGTTCATCCAGTTGATCGTGGTGAATTGCATCATCCTCGGCCGGGCCGAGGCGCATGCCTCGAAGAATCCGCCGCTCCCCGCCATGATCAACGCACTGGGCATGAGTATCGGCTTTTTCATCGGCCTGTTCGCGCTGGGTTCGGTGCGAGAAATTCTCGGTGCCGGCACCCTGTTCGGCGTCTCGTTGTTCGGCTCGGGCTTCCAGCCCTGGGTGATCATGGTGCTGCCGCCCGGCGGCTTTTTCGTGCTTGGCGGCTGGTTGCTGTTCTTTTCCTGGATGGGGCGCAGAAAGCAGCGCAAGCAGACGGAAAAACTCGCGGGAGTGAGCGGCCATGCATGAAACCGCCTTCCAGATATTCGTCAACGCACTGCTGGCCAACAATCTGGTGCTGGCGATGTTCCTCGGACTGTGTCCATTCCTGGGTGTTTCCGGCCGGCTTGAAACAGCTTTCCCGATGGGCATGGCCACCACCTTTGTCATGCTGGTGGCTTCACTTTGCGCTTATGGCCTGAATTTGCTGCTGGGCCATTTCCATCTTGAATTTCTGCGTTTGATTTCTTATATCGTGATCATTGCCTCGGCCGTGCAACTGGTCGAAATGGTGCTGAAGAAATACAGCCCGAGCCTGTTTCGCGCGCTCGGCATCTATCTGCCGCTGATCACCACCAACTGCGCCGTGCTGGGTATCGCACTGTTCCAGACCTCGCGTGAGTATGACTTCGTCCAGTCGCTGGCATTCAGCACCGGCGGCGGTGCCGGTTTCACTCTTGCACTGGTGCTGATGGCCAGCGTGCGTGAGCGCCTGCAGCTATCCAGCGTGCCCGATCTGGTACAGGGCACGGCGCTCTCCTTGATGCTGGCGGGAATTCTGTCGCTGTCCTTCATGGGCTTTGCCGGATTGGGTGGCTGACAAATGGCTCGCCGCTCCCATCCCCTCCGCTCGGAGGGGCTTTTACAAGTCTCGCTCCGCTCGGCGCGTCAGGGGGCACTTCGATGCGGCGCTATCGCCTGTTGCGCCTCCGGCGCGTGCCGCCCTGGCTCGGGGCGGCCCCTAGCCAGGGCTGGATTGCGATGAGCACATACCTCGTCACCATCGGCATCATCTTCATCATCATGCTTGCCGGCATTGCCGTCGAGCGCGCGTACCGATCGTTCGCCGCAAGAAATCCGCAACTTGGGCCATTTCGAGAAGCGGACAAATGCGGCAGCTGTTCGGAAGGCAGCGGTTGCAGCGACTCACCCAGCGACATCGATCACTCCCAACGCAACCCGGTACACCGTTACTGATCAACTTTTCGGAGCCAAGGCCATGCAGACACTGAACACGCCCCCCTCGCCTGCCAGCAAAACCTATTCCGCTGTCCTGACGCAATCACGCCACATCACGCCGCCCAGTTCGCCCGAGGAGGTTCTGCACCTGGTGTTTCGCACCACGGATACCGCCTTTGACCCGGATATGGGTAGCTGCATTCGCGTGTATGCGCCGGGCCAGTTCGGCAACCGGCATCACACGCGGCTGTATTCGATCATGGATCTTGAACGACGTGGCAACAGTGTCGAGTTCGCCATTTGCGTAAAACGCTGCAGCTACATCGACGATTTCAATGGTGAGAAATACCAGGGCGTGGCCTCGAACTATCTGTGCGATTTGCGGCCCGACGACGCAATCGAATTCAGCGGCCCGATCAGCTACCCCTTCGTCATTCCTGATGACAAAACCGCGGACATTCTGCTGCTGGCCCTGGGTACCGGTATTGCGCCTTTTCGCAATCTGATCCGCCAGATTTACGAAAAAATTGGCGGCTGGAAGGGCAGGGTGCGGCTGTTCTACGGTGCCAAGAGCCCGCTGGAAATGCTCTACATGAACGATGAGAACAATGATCTTGCCAACTACTTCGATCAGCCGACGTTCAAGGCGTTTCAGGCGGTCAGCCCGAAGCCGCATCTGGACGCTCCGGTAGCGCTGGATCAGGCTCTTGAGCAAAACGCGGCTGAGGTGTGGGAGATGCTCAATCGGGAAAACACGCGTGTCTTCGTCGCCGGTACCGAGAACCTGCTCGAAACCATCGAAACAGCCATGATCGAGTTGGCGGGCACACCCGAGCACTGGGCCGCAATTCATGCGGAACTGGTAGCCAGCGGACGCTGGAGCGAGGTTTTGTACTAGCGGCACAAGCAGTAATCAGGCATCACAACTACAAAAAGGGGGAGACGGAAATGGGAGTCATGGACTGGTTCAAGGGCATTGTGCAAGGGGGCAGTGCGCCGACGGCATCGGCGCCGAAGGCCGCGCCGGCAGGTGAAAAAAGCGCGGAAATCGCAGGATTGAATTTCAAGACCGCGATCGATGCCCACATGAAATGGAAAGTTCGCCTGGAAAGCTACATCAATGGCACCAGCGACGAGGATCTGAAAGTCGAGGTGATCTGCCGTGACGACCAGTGCCCGCTAGGCAAATGGATTTATGACAAGGGCGGCGAACAGTTTGGTTACAGCGAAACCTTTGTTGACGTCAAGGCTCATCACGCGCATTTCCATCGTTGTGCAGGGTCGGTGCTGGAAACAGCACAGAAGGGCGACAAGGAGACCGCACTCAAACTGCTGCGCGGTGGCGACTACGTCAAGACATCGGAGCGCGTAAAGATGCTTCTGGCCCGGATGTTCATCATTGCCTCGGAAGGACGGGCGGCCGTGGACACCCATATCAAGTGGAAGTCGCGGCTGCAGTCCTATGTCAAGGGCGAAAGCGCGGAGATGTTCGATGTAGACACCGTGTCTCGCGACGATCAGTGCGCCGTTGGCCAGTGGATACACGGCATCGGTGGCGAGCGTTTCGGAAAATCCCCGGCGTTTCTCGCAGTCAGGGATCATCACGCGCATTTCCATCGCTGCGCGGGCGAGGTACTCGGCCAGGTACAGAAAGGCGACAAGGATCGGGCGCTGCAAATGCTGGAAAGCGGGGCATTTGCGGAGGCATCGTCAAACGTGGTGGAATCAATTGTCGTTCTCTTTGAAGAAATGGCGCCCTCGACCTGAGTATCGCCAGAGAGCAGCAGAGACTTCAGCTATGGCGGTAGAGCCGCCATAGCAGCTTTGTCTGAACGCTGAACTAGCTTACCGAACGTTTGTTTCCGAAAAGTCGGCGATGGCGATACGGCGATGGATGGCGGCGGGCGGCGCATCGCTGCCTGCTTGGCGGTCTGGTAGAGCCCTGCACGGGTATCCGGGGTTTTCCATAGAACTAGTGCGGCAATAGGCAGGTATTCAGGCTATTGCATAACGCGGCCTTGATGCATCGTGATCGGAGCTGACCGTGCTACTGGCATGGGTGGCAAGCACCACAGTCCTTTGAAGTTTTGTTGCACCGGAACGGAAAGCAAAGATCGCTGATTGAAACTTTCCTGACCTTACCGAGGAGGTCTCATGATTGTTAAGCGCCGCACGTGGATGTACCGTTTGGCAGGCCAACTGCTGGCTCGCAGTATTTCGTTTGAGCGCCCGGTTACCGCTGCGAAAGTCAGGGACGCACTGCGAAAATCCATTGGAAATCCGGTAGAACTCTGGAGCCGGTCGAGCGACGATCTTGTGCTTATTTAGCTCTCATGGTACCGAGCGCCCTGGTGGTGAGGCTTCTCGAGTTGTCTGACTACTAGCGCTGACCGATTCTCACGTCACCGAAAAGCTTGTTCAGCCCCTGAGGCTGCGAACGCCAGTACTGTTTCGGCGCTTCCACTTGCGCCCCCAGTTTGGCTGCGGCGTGCCAGGGCCATCGAGGATCGAAGAGCATGCCTCGCGCCAGGGCGACCAGATCCGCTTTCCCATCGGCAATGATGGCCTCGGCCTGTTCCGCTTCGGTAATCAACCCGACCGCTATCGTCGGCAGGCCGGTTTCTTGGCGAACCTGCTCGGCCATTGAAACCTGATAACCCGGTCCAACCGGTATTTTCTGGAGTGGCGAAACACCGCCGCTGGATACATGGATGAAGGAACAGCCGCGCTGACGCAAGGCGTGCGCGAATGTAATACTCTGCGCGATATCCCAGCCGCCATCGACCCAGTCCGTTCCGGAAATACGGATACCCACCGGCATCTGCGCAGGAACGGCGGCGCGCACCGCGTCGAACACCGCGAGCGGGAAGCGCATCCGGTTTTCCAGCGTGCCGCCGTATTCGTCGCTACGCGCATTGGACAAGGGAGACAGAAACTGATGCAGCAGATAGCCATGCGCCGCGTGGACCTCGATTGCGTCAATGCCCAGACGGTGTGCCCGTCTCGCGGTGGCGGCAAACGCTTCAAGTATCCGCTGCAATCCGGACGGATCGAGCGCCTGCGGCGGTGTCTCGTCAGGCGCATGGGGCAGGGCGGATGGCGCCAGCGGAGTCCAGCCACCTTGTTCTGGCAGAACCAATTCGCCTCCCTCCCAGGGGGCACGACTCGATGCCTTGCGCCCGGCGTGCGCCAGCTGGATGGCGATCGGCATTGCGGAATACTTGCGTACAGCGACCAGCGTTTTTTTCAGGGCAGCTTCGGTTGCATCTGACCAAAGCCCGAGGTCGCCGGATGTAATTCGTCCCACCGGCTCTACTGCTGTCGCCTCCAGCATCAGCAATCCGGCGCCGGAGAGCAAGAGCTGCCCGAGATGAATCTGGTGCCAGTCAACGGCCTCGCCATTTTCGGCGGAATACTGGCACATCGGCGCGATCACAATGCGGTTTCTGAGTTCAAGATTGCCGATGGAATAGGGTGAAAAAAGTTGGCTCATGGGTGCCCTTGTTGAAACGGTTCGCCAGACTACACCGGGGTACGGCCCCACGGAAAGCTCGATCTCGGGGCCAGCCGCCCGCCATGCTGCTCAAGTGCTTCGGCAATGCGCAGGCCTTCATTCCATTTGGCCATGCGTTCCGAGCGCGAGAACGAACCCACTTTGAGCTGCTTTGCGCCCCAGCCGATTGCCATATGCACGATCGTCACGTCCTCGGTTTCGCCGGAACGGGCGGAGATGATGCTCTCCCATCCCGCCGCGCGCGCAGCCTCCAGCGCCGCGCGTGTTTCGCTCAGGGTGCCGGCCTGATTGGGTTTGATCAAGGCGGTATTGCAGGCGCCGAGTTTTGCGGCGCGCTCGATACGGGTGGCGCCGGTGCAGATGAAATCATCAGCGACGACTTCAATGTTCGGCCCGGCGGCTTTGGTGAAACGGACCATGCCCTCGGGATCGTCTTCACCAAGCGGATCTTCGATCGAAACAATCGGATAGCGCGCCAGCCAGCCAAGCAGCATTTCGATCAGGCCGTCGGATTCGAGCTGCCGACCATCGCGCGCGAGCTGGTAGCGGCCGCCATGGCCGAAGTCGGAAGCGGCAATGTCCAGCGATATTGAAATGTCCTGACCCGGCGTGTAGCCGGCGCGCTCAATCGCCCTCATCAGAAAGTCGAGGGCTTTCTCGTTGCTGTCGAACGCGGGCCAGTAACCTCCCTCGTCGGCCACACCCTGGAGCAGGCCGGCTTCACTCATCAGCGCGCCCGCGGCGCGGTAGACCTCGGCGGTCCATTCCAGCGATTGGGCGTAGTCGGCGGCGCCGACGGCGATAACCATGAAATCCTGCACGTCAACCCGGCGTCCGGCATGTGCGCCTCCGCCAAAAATCTGTATCTCGGGTAGCGGCAGATGAAAATCCTCGCGTCCCTTGCCCAGGTAGCGCCACAACGGCAGTTCGCTTGCCGCCGCAGCGGCATTGGCGATGGCCATGGAGGTAGCAACAATTGCATTGCCGCCCAGTCGCTGTTTGTTTGGCGTGCCGTCGAGGGCGATCAGCGCGGCGTCGGCGTCTTCCTGATTTGTCGCATCCTTGCCCGCGAGCAGGCCGGCGATTTCGCCATTGATATAAGCGATGGCTGTCTGCACGTCGTAGCCGCCAAAAGCCTTGCCGCCATCGCGCAGGTCTACCGCTTCCTCGCTTCCGGTCGAGGCGCCGGCCGGGGCGATGGCCCGGCCGCGTGCGCCGCCCTGTAGTGTGACTTCCGCTTCCACGGTGGGGCGACCGCGCGAGTCCCAGAGGCGCCGGCCAACGACGGATCGGATCAGTGTGCTCAAGTTTGCATTTCCTTTTTCCATGTCGCCAGCACATCCTTCAAACGGGCTGGCGGTGATTCGATAAGAGAGCGGGCGCAGCGCCGGACATGAGTGCGCTGCGTGTCGGTAGTAAGGTATTCGGCAGGCGATTTACCGTCAACGCGTGCCAGCAGAAGCGCCGGCAGCAAACTTGCCGCGCGAGCCTCCAGCGTTGCGGCAGGCTCCCAGACAATTTCTGCCAGATATGCCTCGGTGAGCGCATCGAAGCAGCTTGCAAATTTATTCGCGGCAGCCGGGTTCCACAAGCATTTCAGCAACAAATGGTTGAGACAGAAGGCCAGATCGAAGGCCGGGTCACCCATGCAGGCGCACTCGGCGTCGAGAAAAACCGGTCCATTCGGCCCGAGCAAAATGTTTTTCGGGCTGACATCGCCGTGAATCATCGCTATGCGCAGCTCACCGGTTCGTTTGCTGAGCGCAAACAAGGCGTCGTGAAGATCGGGGTGCGCGACTGCAGTGGCCTCCAGATAGGGTTCGAGGCGGATCGCATGGAAGATGCCGTTCGGCGGAAACTGCGCGGCAATTGCCGGATTGTTTGCCGTGGCGGCATGGATTAGCCCCAGGCGTTGGCCAACGGCAGCGGCATCGGCGGGCCTTGCTCGTCCGTCGCGCAATTCCTGTTTCCAGAGACGGTGATGTTGCGGGTCGAGAAAGCTCATGGCGCAGAGCATTTCCACTTCATCGTGATATAGCACCTCGGGCACGGCGCCAGGCACGATCTCGTGCGCGATGCGGAACCAGGCCACTTCAAATCGGTTTCGTTCAACCGGGGCCTGCCAGTCAGCCGCTACCTTGAGTTTCGCCAGTGCGCGTTTTACACAAAATGCTCGCTGCGGCGTTACGACCTTCCAGATGTCGGACGACACGCCGCCGGTCAATGCCTCGAAGGTGGCGTCTGCCGCGGTGTTGATGAGCCCGGCCCGCTGCAAGATTGCACGCATGCGGGTATCGGGTTTCGCGGTGTCGGGAGGGGTATTGCTCATCGAAGTTTGCGGCGAGTCTGGTCTGGAATCATTCTATCGAGAAACGTTTGTGCGCCTTGGATCGAAGCACGCCAAATGGCCAGAGCGGATCAGTCCGGCGAAATCAGACCCGCCGCGCAAACGCCTCGAATTCTTCCAGCGGCAGCGGACGGCTGAACAGATAGCCCTGATAGGCATGGCAGCCCGAGTTGGCCAGAAAGGTCCGCTGCGCTTCGGTTTCAACACCCTCGGCAATCACTCCGAGGCCCAGGTTCTGGGCCAGCGCAATGATGGTCCGGGCAATCGAGGCGTCATTGGGATCGGTCAACACGTCACGCACAAACGACTGATCGATTTTCAACTGGTCCAGCGGCAGGCGCTTCAGGTAGGACAGCGAGGAATAGCCGGTGCCGAAATCATCCAGGGAGAAGCCCACGCCTTTGGCCTTCAAGGCGAACATCTTCTCGATCACGTCCTCCACATTGGATACCAGCAGGCTCTCGGTCAGCTCCAGTTTCAGCCGCTGCGGATTGGCGCCGGTACTCTTGAGTATCGCCGATACTTCGTCGACGAAATCAGTCTGGCGGAACTGATGGGCGCTGACATTCACCGCGACCGTGAGGTCGCGCATTTCCGGTCGTGCGGCCCACGCGGCAAGCTGCGTGCAGGCCGTTTCCAGAACCCAGCGGCCCAATGGCAGGATCAGTCCGGTTTCCTCGGCCAGGGGGATGAACTCGGCGGGCGACACCAGACCGCGTTGCGGGTGCTGCCAGCGCATCAGGACCTCGACCCCCGTCAGCTGCCCACCCGCTACCTGAGCCTGATAGTGGAGCAGGTACTGCCTGTCCGCCATGGCTTGGCGCAGATCATGTTCCAGCGCCGCGCGCTCCTTCACGGAAGATTCCAGGGTGGGATTGAAGAAACAGATCGCATTGCGCCCGGCGGCCTTGGCCTTGTACATGGCGAGATCGGCCTGCTTCATCAGATCATCGACGGTAACATGATCGCCCCTGAACAAGGTGACGCCAATACTTGCCGTGCTGTGATGAACTGCACCGTCGAGTTGGTAAGGCTGGTTCAGCGTTGCAAGAATCTTTTCGGCAGCGGCTTCAATTCCCGTGGCGGCATTCCCTTCACCTGTGCTCAGTCCTGCCAGTACCACGATGAATTCATCACCGCCGAGACGGGCCACGGTATCGCCATCGCGCACACACAGCGTCAAGCGCCGGGCAACCTGCAGCAGCAGCAGGTCACCCATGTCATGACCAAGCGTGTCGTTGAGCGTCTTGAAATTGTCCAGATCAATGAACAGCAGCGCGCCGTAGTTGCCGCTACGCGAACTGGCAGCCATGGCCTGCCTCAGCCGATCGAGCAGGAGTGTGCGGTTGGGCAAGCCCGTGAGTTGGTCAAAGAAGGCCAACTCCCGGATTTTGTCTTCTGCCTGCTTGCGCTCGGTAATGTCGAAATGCGTACCGATGTAATGGGTCACTACGCCATCGGCACCCTTTACCGCGGAGATCGTGAGCAATTTTGGATAGATCTCACCGTCTTTGCGCCGGTCCCAGATTTCGCCCTGCCATCCGCCCGTGCGCTTGATGCTCTCCCACATGACGCGATAAAACTCTGCGTCGTGCCGGCCCGACTTGAGCAGGCGGGGTGTCTGGCCCACCACTTCCTCGGCCGAGTAGCCCGTTGTCTCGGTAAATGCCCAATTGACCCGCAGAATTACCGAGTTGGCATCAGTGACCATCATCGCCTCCTGCGACTCGAAGGCCACAGAAGCGATGCGAAGGTCGACTTCCGCTTGTTCGCGCTCGGTGATATCGATAAAACTGCCCAGGCCGGATGGCTTGCCATCCCAACTGATCGTGTTGACGTAGCCTTGCCACAGCCTTACCTCGCCGTCCTTGCGTACCATGCGGACCGTGTAGGATTTCTCGCTCTCTTCTCCGCTCATGCGTCGCCGGTGCAAGTCCATCAGCCGCGGACGATCCTCTTCGGCAACCAATGGCAGGAAAGGTATTCCAAGGAGTTCGTCGCCGGGATAGCCGATCATTTGTTCAGCGGCCCGGTTGACGTACCTGATCAAGCCGTCCTGGGTAACCACGATGCCAAGCGGTAATTCCGCGACGAAGTTGCGATAGACATCCGCCGAGTTTTGCAGCGCCAGCTCGGCGCGGTTGTGCTCGGTAATGTCGTGGGCAATGCCAAGTACCCCGATGATCTGCCCATCCGGCCCGTACATCGGTGCTTTGGTAGTTTCGAACAGGCCGCGGTAGCCGTCGGCGGCAAAGGTGAGCCATTCCTCGTTGAGGGTCGGGCTACCCGCTGCCATCGCCGCACGATCGTTCTTGCGGAAAAAGTCGGCCAGTTCACGCTCAACGAAGTCGTAATCCGTCTTGCCGATGATGTCGGCTTCCTTGGCCCCGTATAAGCGCTCGACCGCTTTGTTGCAGGAGAGAAAGACACCCTCGGCATCCTTGAGCCAGATGAGATCGGGTACCGTAGCTAGCAGGGATTGCAATCTTGCATGCTCGAAATCGAGTTCGCGATAGGGCGCCTGTATTCCGGATACAAACATCGCGCGATAAACCATGAGGTAGGCGATGGCTTTATACACATGGCCGAGCAGGTTGAACAGATCGGTGACATTCGCGTAAAGCGTAAAGAACATTTCCGCCAGACCCTGCACCCAGGCGGCGGCGGCAAGCCACTTCAGATCGCCGTTGTGCGAGCGCCGACTTTTCAGGAACAGGAGGATCGCGGCCGTTCCATAAAGGACGGCCAACAGATATTCGGCGCCGATCTTGAACCCGGTCAGACCTTGGCCCGCGACGAAGGTACGAGGCAGCCACTCGACATGACTGAGGCCCACCCACCAGACGCCGGCGGCGAGAGCTATCGCCAGTATCACGGCACTCCGGCAGGCGGCCACAGACCAGCGCACCAGCGGTAGCAGGGCGACGGCCAGCAGCACACCCGCGGCCACATAGCGGCCTGCCAGCCAGAAATTGATCGCTTTTTCCGAACCGCTGGGGGTGATCAAGTCGGGCATGCCGGGGTAGGACAAGGTATGCGCGAAATCGATCAGACCGACAGCGAGGAATCCCGTGCCGAGGAGCATGCGGTGACTGTTGTCTGGCTGCTGACGCAGATTCCAGGCCAGGGCAAAAACCATGGCCGATACGGCCATAGCAACAAACTCGAGCGCCGTATGAAGCGGCAGATAGTTCATGGGCGATGAAAAGAACTGTGCTGCCGGCAGTGCAAAGCCGAAGACGAGCAGAAGGGTGAGTACGCCGACCCAGATCGCCTGTGGTGACAAGGCAGCAAAGCCCGCAGCAGAAACCGCGCGCTGGCTTGGTGCGGGGAATGAGGCAGACTCCGCTTGCTTGTTATTCATATCCGGATCAACAGCAGTTAATTGACAGTTGGTGCTGGCGCAGCGTCTCTGGATGCAGGCTTTGTGGACGCGGCGAGGTTATCGGCACGCCGCAAGAGCCTGTTGCGTTGCGAGTTGGCAATACAGGGCAACATCGGTCGAGCCAGAGTGAAACGGGTCTGCGTCAGGCTGAGAAAATGAAGCGAAAACAAAATAAGTACGAGCCTATCACCGGATTGATAACGGTCTGATTAGTATTTACATTTCAATTATTAGCGAGTCGGATGAATTGAAAGCCTCACCAGGCCTCGAGATCAAAGTCATGCGGGTCAGCGTCGCCTTGTTTTGAACGACGGCCCCATTGGCCCTCCTGCAAGCGGCCATTCCGAAACACTTCGCCGAAATCAGCCCCGCCGCGCAAACGCCTCGAATTCGTCCAGCGGCAGCGGGCGGCTGAACAGATAGCCCTGATAGGCAAGGCAGCCCGAGTTGGCAAGGAAGTCCCGCTGCGCTTCGGTTTCCACGCCTTCGGCGATCACTCCGAGACCCAGATTCTGGGCCAGCGCGATGATGGTCCGGACAATCGAGGCGTCATTGGGATCGTTCAACACGTCGCGCACAAACGACTGATCGATTTTCAACTGGTCCAGCGGCAGGCGCTTCAGGTAGGACAGCGAGGAATAGCCGGTGCCGAAATCATCCAGGGAGAAGCCCACACCTTTGGCCTTCAAGGCGAACATCTTCTCGATCACGTCCTCCACATTGGCTACCAGCAGGCTCTCGGTCAGCTCCAGCTTCAGCCGCTGCGGATTGGCACCGGTGTTCTTCAGTACCGCCAGCACCTCATCGACGAAGTCGGCCTGGCGGAACTGATGGGCGCTGACATTCACCGCGACCGTGAGGTGGCGCATTTCCGGTCGTGCGGCCCACGCGGCAAGCTGCGTGCAGGCGGTCTCCAGCACCCAGCGGCCCAATGGCAGGATCAGTCCGGTTTCCTCGGCCAGGGGGATGAACTCGGCGGGCGCCACCAGACCGCGTTGCGGGTGCTGCCAGCGCACCAGAACCTCGACCCCCGTCAGTTGCCCACCCGCTACCTGAGCCTGATAGTGGAGCAGGTACTGCCCGTCCGCCATGGCCTGGCGCAGATCATGTTCCAGCGCTGCATGCTCCATCACGGTCGACTCGAGGGTGGGGTCAAAGAAACGTACCGTATTGCGTCCGGCGGTTTTCGATTTGTACATGGCGAGATCGGCCTGCTTCAGCAGCTCTTCGCTGTTGGCAACGCCACCCTTGAACAGGGTGACACCAATACTCGCCGTGCTGTGGTGAAGCGTTTCGCCCAGCGTGTAGGTCTGGTTGAGCGCGGCGAGACTTTTTTCCGCAATGACCTCGGCAGCCGTCGCGGCGTCTGCTTCGTCGCTGCTTAATCCTGTCAGCAGCACCACGAATTCGTCGCCCCCCAAACGGGCCACGGTGTCGCCCTCGCGTACCCCCTGTTCCAGACGCTTTGCAACCTGCTTGAGCAGCATGTCGCCGACGTCATGACCACGCGTGTCGTTGAGGGTCTTGAAGTTGTCCAGATCAATGATCAGCAGCGCGCCATGACTGCCGCTGCGCGTACTGGCGATGATCGCCTGCTTCAAACGGTCCAGCAGCAGCGTGCGGTTAGGCAGGCCCGTCAGTTGGTCGAAGAAGGCCAGTTCGTTGATTTTGTCTTCTGCCTGCTTGCGTGCGGTGATGTCACTTCCGGTGCCGTGATATCCCATGAACGCACCGGTACCGTCAAACAGGGGCTCACCGTTGACGGTATACCAGCGTCGTTCTCCGTCCGAACCGGTGATGGCATATTCAAGGTTTCGGAACGGTAAATGGGCATCCAGAATCGCGCGGTGCTCCGCCCATTGTTCAGGTGTCAGATCAATGGGAAGTTCCCAGCGCGTCTTGCCGATTGAATTTGTAGGGGGTCTGAATGCGCTGGCAAAAGCGCCCGAGAACTCGGTGAATCTGAACTGCTCATCCTGCGTCCAGAACCAGTCGGACGACATGGTCGATAGCGCCAGAAACCGCTGTTCGCTTTTCTGCAACGCCGTCACGGCTTGTTTGCGCTCGGTAATGTCGCGAGCGAGCAGAATGAAGCGGGGATCCTGCCCGGCTGCGACGGATTTTTCCGATACCGACAGTTCAAAGGAGCGGATGCCGTTGCGGGTATCCAGTTCGAACTGACGACCCATCGACATGCCATTTTCGCGGGCTTCGTTTATGGCAGCCATGCAGGTCGCCGCGGCATCCGCCGGAAGGACTTCAGCAGCCGTCTTGCCGAGAAACACTTTGGCAGGCACCGCCAATGGATCACTGCGGTGTGAATGATAGGCATGAATCCGGCCATCCATGCCGACCTCAAATAGCAAGTCTGGCAGCGCGTCCAGTATGGCCTGCACCTTGGATTTCTCTTCCTGCAGATGACTCAGCTTGAGCTTGACCTGCCGGCGCAGGATGGAAACGATGACTGTCATCAAGACCAGCAGCGCGGCCAACACGCCAACTACCTGCCAGATGTAGGTCGGGATGAATGCTTCGGGACTGGCGCCGCGCCATTTTTTCAGAATCTGATAGTACTCTGAGTCCGGATCGGCTTTCCAGGCGTCAAGATGCCGGTCGATGGCTGCCAGCAAGTCTGCGTTGCGTCCCTCAACGGTCGCATAAAACAGGCGCGCGGGACGGAACACCACGGGTGTTTCTACCATCTGATAGTCTTGAGCATGGAACTCGCCGAAGCGATTGTTGCTGATGGCGGCGTCGGCCTGGCCCGATGCCACCAGATCAAACGCCTGACCAAAAGTTGCGACGGGGAGGATGTGCACCTTGATGCCAAATCCGTCGACCATTCCGGAAAAGCTTTCCTCCTGGACGCTGCCGTCCAGCACGGCAATCCGTTTGCCTTCGAGGTCGAACACGGAGGCAATCCCTGCTCCCTTGCGACTGAATATCTGGGACCAGCTGAAAAGCGCCGGCGTCTGGTGAAAGGCGAATATCCGGTCGCGCGCATCGGTGTAGGCAACGTCCGGCATGAGATCGATTTGCCCCGCCTGGAGTTCATCGAGGCACTGTTGCCACTCGCAGTGCACGTAGCGGAGCGTCCAGTTTTCTTTGCTGGCGATGCTGTTCAGAATGTCGATCAGGATTCCGGCCGGCTTTCCTGCCGCGTCGGTGAATATCTTCGGTTCGTTGGAGTAGATCCCGACTCGCACATCTCGAGCCTCGGCCGTGCCGATGCAACAGAAAGCGCCTAAGCACAGGATCAGGCGAAATATGCGCGCAGGGTAGAACGATGTCACTTTATCTTGTCCCAGTCGTCCCGAGGGTGATTCCGCGGACAGGATAACACTCCAAAGTCATTGCCATGCGCAGCGTGCAACCTGGTTTGGCCAGGCGTCGAAGAATGGCCGGCGCCCGACGTTGCGGCGACATCTGCTCATTGCGTCCGGCGGTTTGTTGCGTTGCAGCTTGACAGCGATAAGTTGCGAACAGTATTTTGTATACAACATACAAAACAGCCATCGGAGTCATCTTTTGCACCCACGGGTTCAACGTTCTTCTCTTTCCCAGCAGGCGGTCGATCTGTTGCGCGAGCGCATTTTTTCGCATGGCCTGTTACCCGGCCAGCGGCTGGATGAAGTGGTACTGGCTGAGCAACTGGGTATCAGCCGGACGCCGTTGCGTGAAGCACTCAAGGTTTTATCGACCGAGGGGCTGGTCGATTTGCAGCCGCACAAGGGTTGCTTTGTCACCGAGCTGGTGCTGAAAGACCTTGAGGAAATCTTTCCCATCATGGCCATGCTGGAAGGCCGGGTGGC
>JAIPCF010000078.1 GCA_021738385.1 Sulfuritalea sp.
CGTCCGCAAGCAAGCACAAAAAGCCGGCATCGCGATGCCCGAGGTGGCCATTTACGAAGGTGCGCCGAATGCCTTCGCCACCGGCCCCTCGAAAAATAATTCGCTGGTGGCGGTATCCAGCGGGCTTTTACAAAGCATGGGCAAGGAGGAAGTCGAAGCTGTGCTGGCGCATGAGATCAGTCACGTCGCCAATGGCGATATGGTGACCCTGACGCTAATCCAGGGCGTGGTAAACACCTTCGTGATATTCCTGTCGCGTGTGGTCGGCTATCTGGTCGACAGCTTCCTGCGTCGTGGCGACAACCAGTCTTCCGGGCCCGGCATCGGCTACATGATCACCGTGGTGATCTGCGACATCCTGTTCGGTGTGCTGGCCACCATTGTCGTCGCCTGGTTCTCGCGTCAGCGTGAGTTCCGCGCCGATGCCGGCGCTGCCAGTCTGATGGGCTCACCAAAACCGATGATGGCGGCTTTGCAGCGTTTGGGAGGTATTTCCGTCGAGCCCTTGCCGAAGGCTTTGGCGAGTTCCGGAATCGCCGGTGGTCAAGGTCTGATGGCATTGTTCGCCAGTCATCCCAGCATGGAAGAGCGTATTGCTGCGCTCGCGGCGCAAAGCTGATGATCGGTTTGTCGCAACGCAGGATCGCCTGCGGAACCGGAGTTGTTCTGCTTGCACTTGCCGCAACTCCGGCGTGGGCTGCAAGTTCTGGCGTGGTGGGAAGCAACCTGCTATGGCTGGCACTGATCCTGATGAGCGCCCGGCTATTCGCGCCGCTGGCGCAGCGTTTTGGTTTTCCGGCAGTGCTCGGCGAACTGTTGCTGGGAGTGGTGCTGGGAAACCTTACTCTGCTCGGTCTGGATGCCTTTGAATCCATTGCGCACGATCCGGCCGTCGCCTTTATCGCCGAACTCGGCGTCATCGTTCTACTGCTGCAGATCGGCCTCGAGACTCGTCTTGCCGATTTGATCAAAGTCGGCCCGCGAGCGCTTGCCGTGGGGACGATAGGCATTGTCGTTCCCTTCGTCCTCGGCGCCTATCTGATCGGTCCCTGGCTTCTTCCGGGACTCAGCGGCAATGCCTATCTTTTTCTGGGTGCAACGCTTTCCGCGACTTCGGTGGGAATTACCGGGCGCGTTTTTCGCGACCTGGGACGGCTTGATACGCAAGCGGCGCGTATTGTTCTGGGCGCAGCGGTGATCGACGACGTTCTGGGGCTGGTGATTCTGGCGGTGGTGGCGAGTCTGGTGCAGGCTGGGTCGGTAAGTGCCGGCGAAGTGAGTGGCATCATCGCCGAAGCGGTAATTTTCCTTGGGGGTTCGATCTGGATCGGCCGCCTCATTGCACCGCATTCCAGCCGTTGGCTGGCGCAACTGGACGCCGGTCCCTCAATGCTGTTTGCACAGGTGTTGGCCACCGGCCTTTTCCTCGCATGGCTGGCGCATGCGATTGGTCTCGCGCCGATCATCGGCGCCTTCGCTGCCGGCCTGCTGTTTGAGCCCATTTTCCTGCGCGACTTCGATCGGCCATCCATCGTGCGTGAGATCGAGCCCTTGCTGCCGGCAGGTGAGCCGGGACTGGCTGAGCGTTTGCGTCCAATTCTGCTCAAGCACGGCGGTCACCAACACGAGCACATGATCGAACCCATCGGCTACTTTTTCGTGCCGGTATTTTTTGTGTTGACCGGGATGCAGGTCGATCTGAAGACACTTGCCGACCCGTCGATCCTGGGTATTGGCGTTGGCGTCACTATTGCAGCTATCGCCGGGAAGTTGGTCGCTGGTCTGGCCGCCGGGAAATCCAACAGATGGCTGGTGGGATGGGGCATGGTGCCGCGCGGCGAAGTCGGCCTTATCTTCGCCATGGTCGGCAAACAACTGGGCGTAATGAACGAGGCCATGTTTTCTGTCATTGTGTTGATGGTCATTTTGACCACCTTGATTACCCCGCCTGTACTTACCCTGCTTTTGAAGCGGCGCTGAGAGGCCGCAACGGGCAGCTCCTGAAGGACAGCCCGTTATAATTTGGGCGATTCCTTTCCCGGCCAATTTCAGTGTTCGAGCGTCTTGCTGTCCTGCTCCAGTATGTCTTGCCCAAACAAGCGCTGACCGCCCTCGCCGGGAAGTTCGCCTCCTTGCGTGCCGGCGACCTGACCACTGGTGTGATCCGCTGGTTTGTTGGGCGATACGGCGTCAACATGGGTGAAGCGGCCAACCCGGATATCGGCA
The DNA here is from genome assembly GCA_021738385.1 of Sulfuritalea sp. GTDB lineage: Bacteria > Pseudomonadota > Gammaproteobacteria > Burkholderiales > Rhodocyclaceae > Sulfuritalea. The sequence goes on from JAIPCF010000078.1 coordinate 2,227, forward strand.
GTTATGAAAGTTTCAACGAATTCTTCACAAGGCCGCTGAAGTCTGGGGCACGTCCTCTGGCCGCAACTGATTTCATTTGTCCGGTAGATGGGGCGATCAGTCAGTATGGAGTCATCGATCGGGATCAGATTTTTCAGGCCAAAGGGCATCAATACTCAACGACTGCCTTGGTGGGTGGCAACGAAGAGCTTGCCAAACAGTTTGAGAACGGGAGTTTCGCCACGCTCTACCTGAGTCCCAAGGATTACCACCGCATTCACATGCCCTGCGATGGCAGGTTGTTGAGCATGATTTATGTTCCGGGTGAGCTGTTTTCGGTCAATCCTGTCACGGCGCGCGGAGTACCGGGCCTGTTTGCCCGCAACGAGCGCGTCGTGTGTGTGTTCGAATCAGAGGATGGTCCATTTGTTCTGGTTCTGGTCGGCGCGACTATCGTCGGCAGCATGGCGACGGTATGGCATGGCGTGGTTAATCCTCCGCGGCCGGGTCGTCTGCGCGAATGGAGTTATGAGGATCACCAACTCCGGTACAGCAAGGGCGACGAAATGGGCCGTTTTCTGCTCGGTTCCACAGTGGTGATGCTGTTTCCCAAAGGCATGATGAGATTCAATGCCGATTGGGTTCCTCAAGGCTCAATTAGATTGGGCGAAGCGATGGGGGAGCGCCAATGATTGCGAATAGCAGGAGAGTATTTATTCGAATCTCTGCCTGATCAGTGTTATGTCGGGCAGATCTGCAAAGCGCATACTGTCGGTGCAGATAAAACTTTACGAATTCGAACTGCTTTGAATAGAGCACAGGTGCAGACGTGATTCAGTATCCCTTGGTGCAGTTGGCGATCATCTGGATAGGCGTACTTTGCGCCAGTCTTTTGGCATCCCGTACCAAACTAACCTCGGTTGTCTTCTTTCTGGGTTTTGGCTCTCTGATGGTCAATGCCGGAATTTTGCCGATCGAGACCAACGAGTTCATTCACTACTTCGCCGAACTCGGAATTATCCTCATCATGTTTGCCCTAGGCTTCGAGGAAAATACCCGGAATTTCATCCGAAGCATCAAGCACAGCTGGGGTATCGCGTTGTTTGGAGCAATCGCCCCCTTCCTGGCGGCTTACTTTGTCGCTTTGTATTTCTGGGGCGACAGCAATATTGCGATCATGTGTGGTCTGACGATGACCGCTACGGCTGTCTCACTTACCATGGTCTCACTTAAAAGCTTGGGTCTGCAGACTTCACGTGCGGCGACCGGCATCATGACCTCGGCGGTGCTCGACGATGTGGGTTCGCTGGCAGCCGTCGCGATACTTGTGCCGATAGCAACGGGGCAAGCGACGATCAGCCTAGCGGCCGTGGGCTGGACCGCTTTCAAAGCCGTTGCGTTTTTCGGTGGCGTTGCCTTGGTCAGCGCTTATCTGTTGCCGAATGCCCCTTCTGGCTGGATCACCAAGATTCCGCTGATCGGACGCTACGGGGTGCGTGATTTGCTCGCAACTGACGACGGCGAACATTCCACGCTCGCCGTATTGCTGTTGGCGCTGATTGTCGGCTTACTGGCCTACCAGTTTGGTTTCCACCCGGCGGTAGGTGCCTACATGGCCGGCCTGATCCTGCGCGAAGAGTATTTTCTGCTGGATATAAAGGGTGCCCGAAGTTCCTTCAGTCGCACCAAAACCGTTGTCGACAATGCGGCGTTTTCGTGGATTGGTCCGGTGTTTTTTGTTGAACTGGGCACCAAGATCGTATTTGAATGGGATATCTTCGTGTCCATTATCCCGCAAACCGTCACCATGGTACTGGTTCTGATTGCTGTGCAAACCCTGTCTGCGGGGCTGGCGGCGCGCTATACCGGCGGTTACAGTTTTCACGAAAGCGTGATGATCGGGTTTGGCATGCTGGGTCGGGCGGAGCTTGCCTTTGTGGTGATGGGCATCGCCTATGTGCAGCACCCGATTCTGAGCACCGAGGCCTTCTACACGCTGATGTTCACAATATTCTGGATGAATGTATCGGTACCCGTGCTTCTGGCTTGGTGGAAACCTTACTTCGATCGGGAGCACTTTTTTGTGGACCTGCCCGAGATCGGCAACCCCAAGTAACTATTGTCTTGGCTCTCCTGAAGCCGCTGGATGCAGGCGATTCGAAAAGTCGGCTCTGGCGAGACGGCGCCCAGTGCTGGCGGGCACCGCCAGCCGGTGCCCGGTTCGATTGCGTGCGCTTCTAGACGTAGTCCTTGTACTTGTCGAGAAAGCGAACCGGCCGGGACAAGGCGTCGCGGCGGAACGGATCGCCCAGTTCCTGGGAGCACATGATTTCGATGATGCAGGTCTTGCCTTCGTTCATCTGCATATCGACCGCTTTCTTCAGTGCCGGGCCGACGTTTTCGAGCCTGTCGACGACAATACCTTCAGCACCCATCGCCTTGGCGATTCCGGCAAAGGACGGGTTGTCGAGTTCCCCGGCAACGAAGCGGCGATTATAGAAATCCACCTGGTTCTTTTTCTCCGCGCCCCACTGCCGGTTGTGAAACACCACCGCAGTCACCGGTATGTCGTGGCGGACGCAGGTCATGGTTTCGCCCAAGCTCATGGCCCAGGCGCCGTCACCTGCGTAGGAAATGGCCGGTCGATGCGGCGCGGCGGCCTTGGCGCCGATGATGGTGGGAAAGGCGTAGCCGCAATTGCCAAAACTCATCGCGGCAAAGAAACTGCGAGGCTTTTCGAAGCGCAGATAACTGTTGGCGATCGAATTGATGTTGCCGATATCGGTGGATACCATCACGTCGTCCGGCATCGCTTTTTCGAGTTCGCGCAAAACCTGGCGCGGGTGCAGGTATTCGCCGCCGGAGAACGGGGTCTCTTTGGCGTTCTCCTTGATCATGTCGATGCTGAACGGGTCGCGTTCATGAGTCCACTCGTCGAGTTCTTTTTCCCAGGCCGTCTTCTCGGCCGCGATTGTCGCGGCGCGCTCGTCCTTGTTCGTATCGCAGATGAGTGCGCGTCCGATGAGTCGCCGGTTCAACGCGATTGCCGATGACTTGGCATCGCCGCAAATACCCACGGAAATCTTTTTCACCAGCCCCAGCATCTTGTTGTCCGCATCGATCTGGATGATCTTCGCCGATGTCGGCCAGTATTCCAGCCCATGTTGAGGCAGGGTGCCAAACGGGCCCAGGCGTGATCCCAGCGCGACAACGACGTCGGCTTGGGCGATCAATTTCATTGCGGCTTTGGAGCCCTGATAGCCAAGCGGGCCGCACCACAAGGGATGGCTGGCGGGGAAGGAGTCGTTGTGCAGGTAGCTGTTGACCACCGGGGCGCCTAGCCGCTCCGCCAGCGCCTTGCACTCTTCAACGGCATCGGCCATGACCACGCCGCCACCCGAGATGATCACCGGAAATTTTGCCGCTGCCAACAGGTCGGCAGCCTCGCTGAGACTTTTTTCGCCGCCGGCGCCGCGATCCAGTCGGGAGGGCTGCGGTATCTCGCAGGTGATTTCACCGTAGAAGTAGTCGCGCGGGATATTGAGTTGGGTCGGTCCCATCTCGCTCATTGCACGGTCAAAACAGCGGCCGGTGAATTCCGCCATGCGCTTTGGGTTGTTGACGTGGCCCTGATACTTGGTGAACTCCTGAAACATGGGCAGTTGGTTGGCCTCCTGAAATCCCCCAAGACCCATGCCCATGGTGCCGGTTTCAGGCGTGACGATGACTACGGGACTATGGGCCCAGTAGGCGGCGGCGATGGCTGTCACGCAATTGCTGATGCCGGGGCCGTTCTGGCCGATCACTACCCCATGGCGCCCCGATACGCGCGAATAGCCGTCGGCCATGTGGCCGGCGCCTTGCTCATGCACTACCGGGATCAGTCGAATGCCGGCGGGCTCAAAGATGTCCATTGCATCCATGAAGGCCGAACCCATGATGCCGAACATGTCGGTGACGCCATTGGCGACCATGGTTTCGACGAAGGCCTCGCTGGGTGTCATTTTGGTCGGGCCAACTGGGACGCTGCGCTTATCCTGGCTTGATTGATCCTTCATGGCATCGATTTCCTCTGATTGACTTGTTCCAATAATCGGTACAGATGGTTCCGATATCGAAATATTGCTGTGATTTTAGGCGTAGCACTTTCTTGAGTCAAACAAAATTGCTGAAAATGAGACAACTGGTTCTAGAAAAAGAAATATTGCTAGAATGGCATGACCATGAACAAGGCTGAAAACGAACCAAGTATGGAGCTTGTGCGCATCGACGGGGATACCCCGACTTTGCGCTTGTTCGCGTTGCTGGAGACGATCGCCGAGAAGGATCAGTTTTTCTCACTGCAGAGCCTGGTCGAAGAGACGGGGCTGCCAAAACCCACATTGCATCGTATGTTGCAGCAATTGGAAAGCGCCAGAATGCTCCAGCGTGAGGCGGACGGCCGTCACTACAGTACCGGCTTGCGGCTAAGGCGGATGGCAGAGACGCTTTTGCTCAACAACACCGTGCATGGGGCCCGTCACGCAGTTTTACGTCGACTGGTTGATGAGGTTGGCGAGAGCTGCAACCTCACCGCGCTGTCGGGTGGTGAGGTGCTTTATCTGGACAGGGTGGAGACACTGGCGCCACTGCGCTTTTATTTGCATCCGGGTTCCAGGGTACCGGTACATTGCTCCGCCAGCGGCAAGCTGTTTCTCGCCCAGATGACGCCGAGCCAGCGCCGGCGACTGCTCGAACATGTGCCATTGGAGAAGTACAGCGAGCGGACGATTACCGATATGGGCGTGCTTGAAAGCGAAATCAAACGCATCAAGCGCGTCGGCTACGCGCTTGACGATGAGGAGTTCCTGCCCGGTCTTTTTTGTGTCGCCATGCTGGTGCCTCGGTCCGGAGGGCGCTCGAATACGGGGATTGCAATCCAGGCCCCGGCAATACGGCTCTCACATGACAACGTACCGAATTTATTGCCGGCGCTACAGCGAGCGGCGAAGGCTTTGGCCAAGATCGAGATCGAGGCCATGCCGTCATCGAAGCTGAGCGACCAAGGCTAATAGCACCGGGGGCAACTTTCATGGGATTTCTTCCCATCAGGCAGTGTGTAGCTCACCAAGCCTGTTTTGGCTGTCATCGTCATCGTCGCTGCCCCGAGCGGTCCTCATAAGTCACTTTCAGTTAGCTTTCTATCTATATTGATTTTAATAGATATTTATTTTCTAGCATTTCTTGAATTGTGTGCCTAAGCTATTGTTGCGTTTGGAAAAAAATCAGTTTCTTTCTTGACCAGCGTCAAAAAGTGTCATAAAGTGGGACTCTGTGGGAAATAGTGGGAAGTATTAGCCGAATAGCGGCTAGATTTCCGCTTCGGGGGAGTCCAATGTTCCAAGGTGCGGCAGCGCTGAATCTCGATGCCAAAGGCCGAATGGCGGTTCCGGCACGGCACCGCGACGCCCTTGTTACCGCGGGCGAGGGGTGTCTGGTGTTAACCGCGCATCCGCATCGCTGTCTGCTGCTTTATCCGCAGCCGGCATGGGAGCCCATTCGTGCACAGGTCCTCGCCGCATCCAGTCTGCAGCGTGAATCCGCCATGGTGCGGCGTCTACTGGTGGGATTTGCCGAGGATATGGAGCTGGATGGGGCCGGGCGCCTTTTGATTTCCCCTTCGCTGCGCCAATACGCCGGGCTGGAAAAAGAAATCTGGCTGGTGGGGCAGGGCCGTCATTTTGAAATCTGGTCGGCTGAACGCTGGCAGGCGCAGCAGGAGGCGATCTTCGCGGTGGGCGACCAGTTACTGCCCCCGGGTCTGGAAAATCTTGCGCTGTGAGTGGCGACACTCACGTCAGCGTGCTACTGGCAGAAGCCGTAGCAGCGTTGGCAGTCAATCCCGATGGAATTTATGTCGACGCCACCTTTGGTCGCGGGGGACACAGTCGGGCGATTCTCGACGCGCTCGGAAGTTCTCCTGGAGCAAAGGGTCGTCTGATCGCCCTGGATCGCGATCCGGCCGCAATCGCCGCCGGGGCATCGATCTCGAACCCTCGCTTTACCTTGGTGCATGCCGCGTTCAGCGAGTTCGACACCGTCTTGGACCGGCTTGGCGTCGAGCAGGTGGACGGTGTGCTGCTGGATATCGGCGTGTCATCGCCGCAATTGAATACGCCCGAACGGGGCATGAGTTTTCGTTTCGATGCGCCGCTGGATATGCGCATGGATACGACGCAGGGGGAGACCGCCGCCGAATTTTTGGCGCGGGCATCGCAATCAGAAATAGAAAGGGTGATCAAAGACTATGGCGAAGAACGGTTTGCTCATGCGATTGCAAAGGCGCTTGTTGCTGCTCGGGGCGAGCAATGTATTTCAAGGACAGGACAGCTTGCCGCGCTCGTGGCGAAAGCCGTCCGTACGCGGGAACCGGGTCAACACCCGGCGACGCGCAGCTTTCAGGCTCTACGGATTCACGTCAATCGGGAGCTTGAGGAACTGTCGCTAACCCTGCCCAGGGCCGCCAACCGATTGGCGCCGGGCGGGCGTCTTGCCGTGATTTGCTTTCATTCCCTGGAGGATCGAATCGCCAAGCGCTTCATGCGTGATGCAGCAAATCCGCCGCAGCCACCCAAGGGATTGCCAGTACGTGCTGTCGATTTGCCGCAGCCGGTGCTCAGGCTGGTCGGCAAGGCGAAGTTTCCATCGGCTGAAGAAATCGCTGCAAATCCGCGGTGTCGCAGCGCCGTTCTGCGCGTGGCCGAGAAGATCGGTCCTGATGTCGGCGGGGGTGCGTAGATGCTGCGCCTGAATATGGCCTTGATTCTGGTTCTACTGGTCTGTGCCTTGTCTACGGTCAGCTCCAACCATCGTGCGCGCAAGTTGTTTACAGAACTTGAAGCTGCGCAAAAAAGTGCGCGCGAGCTGGACGTGGAGTGGGGTCAGCTGCAACTTGAACAAAGCACTCTGGCCGCGCATGTCCGCATTGAAAACGCCGCTCGCCAAAAGCTTGGCATGAGGCCGCCCGCCCCGGGAGAGATCATTACTGTCGAACCGGAATCGGGGCAGCCGCCGCGATGAAGTCGATCAAGTTTTCCAGAAGTCCGCTACTTTCAGAGCGCTTGCCCGTTTGGCGGCAGCGTACTGTACTGGTGTTGCTGCTCGGCGCCTTCGCCGCACTGATCGGACGTTCGCTCTATCTGCAAGGATTCAATAACGAGTTTCTCGGTGACAAAGGCCGCGCCCGATTTGAGCGGGTGATAGACATTTCCGCGACCCGAGGCCGAGTCACAGACCGCTACGGTGACGTCCTCGCGGTGTCCACACCGGTTCGCTCGATCTGGGCAATTCCCGAAGATGCGCAACCCAAGCCGGCTCAGGCGAGGGCGCTGGCCAACTTGCTCGAGATGGATGTGCGCGAAATCAATCGCAAGCTGGCTTCGGAAAAAGACTTCGTCTACGTCAAACGCCAGTTACCCCCGGAACTTGCCGATCGTGTCACCGCACTCAAGTTGCCTGGCATTCACCAGAAGAACGAGTACCGCCGCTATTATCCGACCGCCGAAGTGACAGCGCACGTGTTGGGCTTTACCGGCGCAGACGACGCCGGTCAGGAAGGCATCGAGTTGGCTCTCAACAACCAGCTGTCGGGAAAATCCGGAAGTCGTCGAGTCATCAGGGATAGGCGCGGCAACGTGGTCGAAGACGTGGACAGCGTCAATCAGCCGCTGGATGGCAAGGATGTTGCACTTGCTCTCGACTCGAAAATTCAGTACTTGGCCTTTAGCCATCTTAAACGGGCGGTGACGCAGCATCATGCAAAGGCTGGCGGAGTTGTTGTGCTTGATGCGCGAACCGGCGAGATTCTTGCCCTCGCCAACCTTCCGACCTACAACCCCAATAACCGCTACAAACTGGCAGGTGCTCAGCTACGCAATCGCGCATTTACCGATAGCTTCGAGCCCGGTTCGACCTTGAAGCCGTTTACTGCGGCCTTGGCCATTGAAAAAGGCAAGGTGCGTTTCAATACCCAGGTGCAGACATCGCCGGGCAGGCTAACCATTGGTTCGGCGACGATTACGGACACCACCAAGCACGGCACACTCACCGTTGCACAGGTAATTCAGAAGTCATCGAATGTGGGTATAGCGAAAATTGCTTTGTCGATGACACCCGATGAGATGTGGTCCATGTTTGACAACCTGGGCTTTGGCGCGGCGTTGAATCTGGGCTTTCCGGGTGAAGTGGGCGGGCGGCTGCGGCCGGCAAAGAAATGGCGCCCAATCGAGCAGGCCACCATGGCCTTTGGTCACGGAATATCCGTCACGCTGATTCAGCTTGCGCATGCCTACATGGCCTTCGCGCGTGACGGCGATCTGCTGCCGCTGTCTCTGACTCGACTGGATACGCCCACGACTTCAGGCAAGCAGGTTTTCTCGGGGCAGACGGCCCGTGAAGTTCGCGCCATGCTGGAGATGGCGGTGCAGCCGGGCGGCACCGCACCGCAGGCGCATATCCCTGGCTATCGGGTTGCGGGCAAGACCGGTACCGCACACAAAATTGAAGGCGGCATCTATGCCAAAAAGTATGTCGCTTCTTTTGTCGGCTTCGCACCAGTCTCCGAGCCGCGCCTGATCGTTGCGGTCATGATCGATGAGCCCTCGAATGGCAAGCACTTTGGTGGCGAAGTTGCGGCGCCGGTTTTTGCGAGCGTCATGGCGGGAAGTCTGCGCAGCTTGGGCGTTGCGCCAGATGCGCCCTTGAAACCGTTGCTGATGACCAGCGCCGACACCGTTCGGGAAGAGATGTGAACACGCCGATGCAGATACTGAATCAACTCGAGCAACAAGGTGTGAAAGCAACCCGGCTTACGTCCGATTCGCGCAGCGTGCGGCTGGGCGATATCTTTGTTGCGGTCCCCGGTGCGCGGACCGATGGTCGTGACTACATTGCGCAGGCAACGGCCAATGGCGCGGTAGCGGTGATCGCTGAAACGGGTAAAAAGCTTGGCGCTGGTGCAGTGCCGACAATCGAAGTCGATGGGCTGGCGATGCTGTCGGGCGAGATCGCGCACTTGGTCTACGGACGGCCCTCCGAGCATTTGTGGCTGGCCGGTGTGACCGGCACCAATGGCAAAACTTCGGTTTCGCAGTGGATAGCGCAAGCGATGAATTTTTTGCAACACCGGTGTGCGGTAGTCGGTACTTTGGGTAACGGCTTCCTCGGGACGCTGGAGGAAAGTCCGAACACCACGCCCGACGCAATCAGTCTGCATGCGTCGCTTGCCTGCTACGTGGCCAACGGCGCCGATGCGTGCGCGATGGAAGTTTCGTCCATCGGTCTTGATCAGGGACGCGTCAATGGTGCCGCCTTCGATGTTGCGGTATTCACCAATCTGACGCGCGATCATCTCGAGTATCACGGCACCATGGCCGCCTATGCCACCGCCAAGGAGAAATTGTTCCTGAAGCCTGGTCTAACCGCTGCAGTGATCAACCTTGACGATGCTTTTGGTCGCGGACTTGCGGCCAGGCTCAGGGGCCGCGTGCCGACCATTGGCTACAGCCTCGATGGTGAGATGGAGGCTGCGGATGAATTTCTTTGCGCCGAGCAGATTTGTATGTCTGCCACGGGTATCGAATTCGAAGTCGCTGGCGTGAAATTTTCGGCACCCGTGGTAGGTCGTTTCAATGTGTCCAATCTGCTGGCTGTGACAGGGGCTTTGCGCGCGCGCGGAGAACGTCTTGAAGACATAGCGTCGGCGTTGAGCCGGATTCAGCCGCCGCCAGGGCGTATGCAGGCAGTCGGTGGTGCGGACGAGCCGCTGATTATCGTTGACTACGCGCACACGCCCGACGCGCTGGAAAAGGCGCTTGGCGTGTTGCGTGAAACGGCCGGCGCGCGAGGGGGCCGATTGGTCTGTGTGTTTGGCTGCGGAGGCGAGCGCGACCCGGGCAAGCGACCGGCGATGGGTGCGATGGCCGAACGACTGGCCGATGTTGTGGTGCTCACTAGCGACAATCCGCGCGGCGAGGATCCGCAGGCGATCATCAACGACATACTTGGCGGGCTGCGGCAGTCACCGCGAATGCAACTTGAGCGCGGCCGGGCGATTGCCGATACAGTGATCGAGGCGGATCTGCATGATGTCGTTCTGATCGCCGGCAAGGGTCACGAGCCCTATCAGGAGATTGCAGGCGTGCGTCATCCGTTTTCGGACGTCGATGCTGCAAAGTCGGCTCTGGCGAGACGGCAATCATGATGATGAAACTGCATGAGGCCGCACGCGCGATCGATACAGTGGCACAGGGCGTCGACGCGGAGTTCACCAGCGTTTCCACGGATTCGCGAAGCATTCAGGCCGGCGAACTGTTCGTCGCATTAAAGGGCGAAAATTTTGACGGCCACGCGTATGCCGCCGACGTCATCGGGCGCGGCGCGGCGGGAGCGGTAGTTGATCAGGGCTTCGCCACTGCCCATCCCGACCTGCCGCTAATCCCGGTTGCCGACACGCGCCTGGCACTCGGTGCGCTGGCGGCAGTCTGGCGTGGGCGATTCACGATTCCGCTGATTGGCGTGACTGGAAGCAATGGCAAAACCACGGTCAAGGAAATGTGCGCGGCGATCCTGCGAGCGCAATTCGGCGGTGATCCTGATTGTGTATTGGCGACGGCGGGCAATTTCAATAACGAAATCGGCTTGCCGCTGACGTTGTTCAAACTGCGGTCATGGCATCGCGCGGCGGTAATAGAAATGGGCATGAACCATGCCGGCGAGATCGATTACCTGACACGACTGACGAAGCCTACCGTAGCCTTGGTGAATAACGCACAACGTGCACACCTGGAGGGACTTGGCACTGTGCAGGACATCGCGCTGGCAAAGGGTGAGATTTTTGCCGGTCTGGCGTCCGATGGTGTTGCGGTGTTCAACGCGGATGACACACAGGCCGATATCTGGCGCGAACTTTCCCGCGATAGCCGGCAATCAAGCTTTGGTCTCGATCATCCTGCAGACATCCAGGGTCAGTTTGCATCCCACGGCCTGGGTGGTGAGTTGCATTTGACGACATCGGCGGGCGAGATCGATGTGAGCTTGGCCGTTCCCGGTCAACACAACGCGCGCAATGCCTGTGCGGCCACGGCAGCGTGTTTGGCGGCGGGTGCCGGGCTCGCGGCAGTGAAGCAGGGTCTCGAAGCATTTCATGGCGTCAAAGGACGTTTGCAGCAGCGCGAAGGACGCAACGGCACGCTTGTGATCGATGACAGTTACAACGCCAATCCGGATTCGATGCGAGCCGCGCTCGACGTCTTGGCCTCGGTGCCAGGCCGACACATTTTCGTCATGGGTGACATGGGCGAGGCAGGCGAGGCGGCGGGCCAGTTTCATGACGAGATTGGCGGCTATGCCAAGAGCCACGGCATCGATCTTCTACTCTGTATCGGCAAGATGTCGGCGGCAGCAGCGCACAACTTCGGCGAAGGAGGTCAGCATTTTGAGCGCATCGAGGAGTTGATCAAGACACTGCGACGCGAACTGGAGCCAAACACCACCGTACTGGTCAAAGGCTCGCGCTTTACCCGCATGGAACGCGTTGTTGATGCCATTGCGGATCAAGGAGAAACGCATGTTGCTTGAACTTGCCCAGTGGCTCGCCAAGGATTTCCGCGGCTTCAATGTCTTCGGCTACATCACCTTGCGTGCCGTGCTGGCGACCATGACCGCGCTGGCCATATCTTTCGTTTTTGGTCCGGCAGTGATTCGCTGGCTGACGGCGAAAAAAATCGGCCAGTCGGTGCGTAGCGACGGACCGCAGACGCATTTGATCAAGGCCGGCACACCGACCATGGGTGGTGCGCTGATCCTGATTTCGCTCGGCGTATCAACACTGCTGTGGGCAGACCTTTCCAATCGTTTCATCTGGATCGTGTTGATCGTCACGCTCGGCTTTGGTGCGGTGGGCTGGGTGGATGACTGGCGCAAAGTGGTCTACCGCAATCCTGAAGGTCTGTCTGCGCGGACCAAATTCTTCTGGCAGTCGGTGATAGGCCTGGTTGCGGCAATCTATATCGCGTTTTCGATTTCGGCACCCAATAACGAGAAGGTGGTGCAATTGTTCTTCCACTGGGTTTCCAGCGGCTTCACGCTGGAGCTACCGCAGCAGACGGCTCTGATCGTGCCCTTCATAAAAAGTGTCACCTATCCGCTGGGAATGTTCGGCTTCATTCTCCTGACTTATCTGGTGATCGTCGGCACCAGCAACGCGGTGAATCTGACCGACGGCCTCGATGGTCTGGCCATCATGCCGACCGTGCTGGTCGGCGCGGCGCTGGGTATCTTCGCCTATGTCGCCGGCAATTCTGTGTTCTCCAAATACCTGTTGCTGCCCTACATTCCCGGTGCCGGCGAACTGACGGTGTTCTGTGGCGCGCTGGCCGGAGCGGGCCTGGGCTTTTTGTGGTTCAACGCCTACCCCGCAGAAGTGTTCATGGGCGACGTGGGTGCCCTGGCGCTCGGTGCGGCGCTCGGCGCAGTGGCCGTCGTTGCGCGGCAGGAGATTGTGCTGTTCATCATGGGTGGCGTATTCGTCGCCGAAACAATATCGGTGATGCTCCAGGTCGGCTACTTCAAGTACACCAAGAAACGCTACGGCGAAGGTAGGCGCATTTTGCTGATGGCGCCGCTGCACCACCACTTCGAGCAAACCGGCTGGAAAGAAACGCAAGTGGTGGTGCGCTTCTGGATCATCACCATCCTGCTGGTGTTGGTCGGGCTGTCGACCTTGAAGATCAGATGAAGACTGAGGCGATGAAGCGCGAGAGTTTTTGCGTTGGGGGAGACTCACGCGAGGGCCAACGGCCCGACCGTTGTGGCGACACCAAACGCAAAAATGCGCTTCTGGATCATCACCATCCTGCTGGTGTTGGTCGGGCTGTCGACCTTGAGGATCAGATGAGAGACATTTACCACGGCGCGAACGGCGACACGGCGACCCGGCGAAAGCAGTCGCGCTGCCTTTCGCCGGGTC
>JAIPCF010000079.1 GCA_021738385.1 Sulfuritalea sp.
CTCAACAGCAGATCTGGCGGCATCTTCCCAGGAAGTTTTGCTGGAACCTACCACTTCTACGATCTTATAGACGGGATTATCGTTCTTTGACTTCTTTGCCATGGACACACCTCCGAATAAATATTGATCGAGCCGATTGCAACTGTCGGCGAAACAATCATAGTCCAATAGCGTGGGCGAGGTGAATCTTCTAGTCCCTGTCGCTATTGGTTTTAGCCTCCAGCAATGATTGGCACCAGTTGCACTCGGTCACCGCTGTGAAGCATCTTGCTGGTTTCACCGGACAAAACCATCTCTCCATTGACGGTTATGTTCCATGAGGGATCGTCCAGGGCCGAGCACGCCTCGGGCAGGTGGCGCCTTAATGCACTGCGAAGCTCACTTACATTGGCAACCGGTGAATCAATGACGATGGACTTTTCCGGTGCGCCCGGTAGTGGTCTGGGCAAGTCAACACGAAGCGCAAATCCGGTAGTGGCCAACGCCAGTTTCTGGTGCCAGTCGGCCCGCGGTACGCCTTCGCTGTTGAAACCGGTTAAATCATAAAAGCGCGACTTCATCGATTCGAATTGTTCACGGTCGATCTTCTCACCCTTGAACGGCCCGGTATCTATTGGTTCTTTGAACCAGCGACTGGGCAGGGTGTCATCCTTGCCACGCAGACCAAGCCGAAAATTGAGCATATGCTCCAAGCCCGTTATGTTGCGGCCGATTTCGTCGAGTTGTTCCGCTGTGATGGATTGGCCGGTCAGTGTGCTGACCTGGATTGCAAAATCGCTACAGTCGGGAAGAGTCGGCGAGTTGAACAGTTTGGTGTTGAAGCGACACATGCCCACTGAGTCGCCAACGGCAAAAGTGTTTTCGCAGCGGCGAACGGCTATTTCCTTTCCCTCGTATGCATTCGGTTGTGGCGCTACGGTGCCGCCATACAATTCTGTCTTGAACGCGGCGTCATCGTTGACTCGCGCGTTGATTTCCAGCGTGACGCGATTTCGCAGATGGTCCATGCCGCGTGTGGCGACCGACAGGCCGAGCGCGAAAGCTTTGAGAATTCTTGCGTCGTGAGGGTCGGACTGGAAAAGACCTTTCACCGCCATGCGGTACTCAAGTGCCTCCGTTGGATACTTGCCGCGTTCCACGGCACGAGCCGAATCGGCAATGGTGTCGCCGAAACCCTCGCGTTTTGCGGTCATGAACAAGAGCTTTTCTATGACCTCATAGTTGCCCCAGGACAAATCCAGTCCTTCTGTGTGGCTGGCGTCGATGATCCCACGCTGCCACAATTCCATGGCCCAGGATATCGCGCTGCCGGTGGAAGCCGAGTCAAGACCGAGGTCGTTGAGGATGTTGTTCAGTCGCAGGACCTGCTCAGGCTCGCGCAGACCTATCATCGGGCCGAACTTTCCCACCGTCACATACTCAGGTCCGTCGCCTTTGTCGTACTTGTCGAACTGGCCGTCGCCCTTGATGCCCTTGTAGGTCTTTTGTTTTAGATGATCAACGTCAGCCTGAGCCTTATCGTAGCTGGCATTGCCCTTGAGCCCTTTGAGTGCTGCGGAACCCCAGCCGCCTTTTCCTTCAGGTGTCATGTCGTTCTGGTTGCGGCAATGCACGGGACACTTGAAGCAACCGTCCATGCCAGGACGATAGGGGTCGAAATTGTCGGCATCGAGCGACTCGTGCCACGCCGTAGTCTGGTTGTTGAGGGTGCCCATTGCGCCGAGAACGCGCGATGGCTTGTATAGAAAGGGTGTTCCGACTTGCTTGAGTGCGTTCTTGATGACCGAGGTAGAGGTAATTTTTCGGCCGACAATCTTGTTGTGTTCCTTCATTTGCTTCTGCATGGGCGCTTCTCCGGGCCTGCCGAGAATCATGATCGCCTTCAAGCGCATCGAGCCCATTTTTGCACCGGCACCACCGCGCGCCCAGATTGACTTGATACCGCCCATGATGCCGCTGCAAAGAGCCAGATTTTCTCCGGCACTGGTGATTCGGGCCAGGGCCATGTCCTTGCGTTCAGTACACTTGAAGTCGCGCTCGATCGCGGCAGCAGTGTCCAGGTTGTCGAGTCCGACATAGGGTGCCGCATCGAGAAACTCGACCGTGTCACCAGCGAGTTTTAGTAGTGTCCACCGCGCCGCAAGGCCATAGAGCACGATGTGGTCATAGCCGAGGCGCTTTGTAAACGCAGGAAAATAGTCGCCCGCGCTGGAGTCGAGAAACGCATAGCTGTCGGGGGAGCGACTGGTGAAATTGCCGCGGGTTGCCGACGGCATATCGCCGGTCAACGTCCCGGCGCCAAAGATAAGCGGAATTTCCGGATCAAGTGCGTCTCGGTCTTCCTCCAGCAGGTTGTAGAGAAGGACCATGTTTGCCCCGCGGCCGCCGAGAAAGGTATGCATAATTTCGGCCGGAAGAAACTTGCGACGGGTTTCGCGACGTTCAAGATCGACGAAAAGCACTGATCCTTGAGTTTGATACTGCGGTGCATCGTGCATGCGTGCGCACAACAGATCAATCTTGTCTCTGACGCTCATCGCCCACTCTCCACTTTAACGATCCATCAATGACCATTAATATACTATACTGATTGTTGGAAGTCCATCAATATAGGTGGGAAGCATGCCGGTTTCGACCCGCATTAGGGATCGAAATCAGCGTAAGAGTCAGCGGTGCTCTGGAAACACCTTTTGTAGGAGTTCGAACAGCGTTTTGCGTTCAGGCTCGCTAAAGTTCGACAGTAGGCGTTTTTCGTGCTGATTGACCTGACGTTTCAGTTTTCGCAACAAAGCAACGCCATCGGTGGTCAGGCGGATCGCGTTGGAGCGACGGTCATGCACGGCCGTGCGTCGTTCAACCAGCCCGCGTCGCACAAGATTGTCGATAACCGTTACCACGGTTGATCGATCAAGGTGGGCTGCCCGCGCTAGTTCGCTTTGCTTGAGGTCGGGATTGGCTTCAATAACAACCAGAACACCAAAAAGTCCAGGCGTTACATCAAGGGCCCCAGGCCCTTGGGCAAAATCTCTGAACAAGGCAATTTGTGCCATGCGCAGGTGGTAACCAACAAGATTAGGTAGAAGGCCGAAGTCCAGTTTGGCGGGCTTTTCCTTTTCGGACGTTTTTACAGGAGTCATCTTTTGGAAACGGCAGGAAACACTGCCAGAATTGAATGATCCTGCAAGATTATCACCAGATGGAATATCCTTGGCCGAATTGTTTGAGTGCAAGCGACCGTGTTAAGGCCGGACATGTTTAGCTTGCTGTATCCCGCTTCAATTTGGTTCGTTGGTGACTATCACCGATAGCGTGGTTACGACCATGTTAATGTGAGCCCGGTGAATCATCGAGCTGCACATGAAAGCGTTTTGCCTTCATTTCGAAACGGGGTAGGACATTGCGCGCGACATGATGCACCCGTGGCCTGAAGGCAAGCATGGCGTCCAGTTTTACGGCAATCTCATGGACCACCCCGGGATCCGCGCCCTCGCACAGTTCAACTTCGATGTCCATTTCGTCCATCTGTTTGACCTTGTTTACGGTGATCCGAAATTCATCAACCTCGGAGAACTTGCGGATGATGTTTTCAACGCCGGCAGGGAAGACATTGACGCCGCGTACCGTCACCATGTCATCGGCCCGACCCAAAACGCCGCCCTCGAAACGCAATGATGTACGGCCGCACTCACAACGATTGGTGGTGACCTTGACCAGATCACCGGTGCGGTAGCGAATCACCGGAAAACCCCAGCGTCCCAGATTGGTGATTACCAGTTCGCCACGCTCTCCCGGCGCAACAGCTTCACCCGTCAGTGGGTTGATCACTTCGGCGATGTACTCGGTCTCGATCAGGTGGGTGCCACCGGGTTGCACGTGGCACTCGAACGAATGTGCGCCGACCTCGGAGGCACCAGCGTGGTCGAAGCACTTGGCAGTCCACGCATTTTCAATGCGCTGCTTGGTTGCCGGAATATTGGCGCCAGGCTCACCGGCGTGAACCGTGGCTTTCATCGGAATGGTGCTGAGATCGAAACCGATTTCGTGTGCGACTTCGGCTAACCGCAGGGCGTAGGTCGGTGTACAACAAAGAACGGTCGCACCGGCCTCACGCATCAGTTCGAGGCGCTGTGTTGAATCGCGCCCGCCGCCGGGAATCATGACAGCACCAATTTTGCGTGCGCCTTCAACGGCGGCCCAGAAGCCAATGAACGGGCCGAAGGCAAAGGCCATGAACAGGCGATCCGAGGCCGTAACACCGGCTCCGGCCAGCACGTGACCCCAGCAGCGGCCCCACCAGTCCCAGGATTCATGGGTGTCCATTACCTTGAGCGGTACCCCTGTCGTACCCGAGGTCTGGTGCATGCGCACGTAGGCTTCGACGGGATAGGTCAGGTTGGTGCCGAAAGGCCCATGGGCGGCCTGGTCATCCATCAGCTCACCCTTCTTGGTCAGGGGCAGGCGAGTCAGATCAGCCAGCGACTGGATGTCCGAGGGTTGTACGCCCGCAGCTTTCCATTTGTTTGTGTAGAACATGTTCTTGTTCCACAATTCGGCCATCATTGTTTGCAGCTTGTCCAACTGCAACACCGCCAGTTGCTCGCGCGGCAACGTTTCCGTCGCTTCATCAAAATAGGTCATGAAATGGTCACCTGAAATGGTTAGAGGTATGGCGCGTTGAATGAACCAGTGATGCTCAAGAGGGTCCTGAAAGTGTCAGAAGGATTCCGTTATCCGCCGGCAATGATGGGCACCAGGGCAACTCGATCTCCACTGGAGATGCGCGCAGCTTTCTCTCCAGATAACACCATGTCTCCATTAATTGCGATATTCCAGGAGCTATCGTTTAAATCTTCCGCAGCCTCGGGAAGTTTGCGAAGTAATGCCTGGCGCAGTTGGGTGACATCGTTCACCAGTTCGTCTATGACTACATATGATTCGGGAGCTCCAGGCAATTGCTTCGGTAGTTCGACGCGTACCGAGAATCCGGTGATCAGTTGTGAGAGTTTTTCGTGCCACTCGGATGCTGGCAGCCCCTCGGCGTTTAGGCCGGTAACCGTGTAGAAGCGCTGCTTCATCGCCTCGAACTCCGCACGTTCAATCTTCTCGCCGGCGAAGGGGCCTTCCGTCAGTGCTTCCTCAAACCAGCGTCTGGGCAAGGTGTCGTCCTTGGCACGCAGACCAAAGCGGAAGTTCAGCATCCGCTCGACGCCCGTGACATTGCGACCGATTTCGTCCATCTCCGCTTCAACAAATGACTGCCCGGTGAGTGATGTCAGTTGCATGGCGAAGTCATTGAGATCCGGCAGCGTCGGCGAGTTGAACAACTTGGTATTGAAACGGCACATACCGACCGAATCACCCACCGCATAGTTGTTTTCGCACTTGCGGACGGCATACTCTTTGCCTGCGTAACTATTCGGCTCGGCAGAAACGGTACCGTTGTACAAGGCCGTTTTAAACGCCGGGTCATCGTTGATGCGCGCATTGATTTCAAGAGTGACGCGGTTGCGCAGGTGATCCATGCCACGGGTAGCCACTGAGAGGCCAAGGGCGAAGGCCTTGAGAATGCGCGAATCATGAGGGTCGGACTGGAATAGGCCTTTGACCGTCATGCGGTAATTGAGCGCTTCCTGTGGATACTTGCCGCGTTCGACCGCGCGCGCCGAGTCGGCGATGGTGTCACCGAACCCTTCACGTTTTGCGGTCATGAACAGCAATTTTTCGATGACCTCATAGTTGCCCCATGACAGGTCGATACCTCCGGTTTCTTTCTGCGTAATGATGCCGCGCTGATACAACTCCATGGCCCAGGCAATCGAACTGCCAGTGGAAGCCGAGTCCAGGCCGAGGTCGTTGAGGATGTTGTTCAAGCGCAGCACCTGTTCCGGTTCCTTGATGCCGATCATTGGGCCGAATTTGCCAAGCGTGACGTACTCCGGACCGTCGCCCTTGTCGTACTTGTCGTACTTACCGTCGCCGTGAATGCCGTTGTAGGTGCGTTGCTTGCCATGTTCAACCGAGGCCTGGGCCTTGTCGTAGCTGGCGTTTCCGGTCAATCCCTTGAGTGCCGAGGCGCCCCAGCCGCCTTCGGCATCGGGTGTCATGTCGTTTTGATTGCGGCAATGTACGGGGCACAGATAACAGCCATCCATGCCAGGACGATAAGGATCGAAATTGTCGGCGTCGAGTTTTTCTGTCCAGCTGGTTTCCTGATTGTTCTTTGTCCCGAGTGCGGACAGCACACGGCTTGGCTTGTAGAGAAAGGGCGTGCCAACCATCTTCAGCGCGTTCTTGATCACGCTGGTAGAAATGATCTTTTTGCCGATAATTTTGTTGTATTTGGCCATGGGCTCGACCGGCTGCAGGTCCTTTGGCGCACCATGAATCATGATCGCCTTGAGCTTGAGTGAGCCCATTTTTGCACCGCCACCGCCGCGCGCCCAAATGGCCTTGATGCCACCCATGATGCCGCTGCACAACACCTGATTTTCTCCAGATGTGGTGATGCGAGCCAATGCCATATCCTCTCGCTCGACGCAGTTGTAGTCGCGTTGAATGGCCGCAGCCATATCCAGATTGTCGAGTCCTGCGTATGGTGTCGCATCGACAAAGGCTACATCGTCATAGGCGATCTTGAGCATGGTCCATGCTGACGACCGACCAAATAGAACAACATGGTCATAGCCGTGACAACGCAGGAAGGAGGGAAAGTAATCGCCGGCGTTTGCGTCGAGAATTGCATAGCTATCGGGCGATTTGCTCGTGATGTTGCCGCGCGTAGCCGAAGGCATGCTGCTGGTCAATACGCCCGATCCAAAAATCAGGGGGATCTCGGGATCAAGCGCATCGCGCTCTTCTTCCACCAAGTTGTAAAGCAGCCACATGTTGGCGCCACGTCCGCCGAGAAAATTACGAAGGACTTCAAGAGGCAGGTACTTTTTCAGCGCTTTGCGCTGTTCGAGATCGACAAACAGAACTGCACCCTGCGAATTGTATTGTGGTGTGTCATGCATGCGAGCGACGAGTCGCGCCAGTTTTTCTCTGATACCCATTTCTCTGAACTCCTTGTATTTGTCTGGTCAGGCGGCTTTTTGCGCCATCAGACGCTCGTACTTGTTCTGCAACTCATCCTTGCTTTCTGGATGGTCAGGATCGGGAACAATGGCGCGCACCGGGCAGACTTTTACGCACTGTGATACAGCGTGATGGCCCACACACTCCGTGCACAGTTCCGGGTTGATGTAAAAAATATCTTCGCCGGCAGAAATTGCCTTGTTTGGGCACGGTGCCAGGCATACGTCGCAGGCTATGCACAGATCATTGATGAGTAGCGCCATTTGGAATTTCCTCCAGGGGATAGTGAATTTGAAAGGGATGCATACGCGTGTGGGTAATTGGGTCTGCTATTCCTGGCCCAGCGGCGGATCGGGATCATCAACCGCCACAGCGTCGCCCGGACCACATTTGGCCAGCCAGTCTTCCAGCCAGCCGATGTGTTCCTGTTCTTCGTCGGCGAACTGGCGGGCCAACTTTTTGACGTCGGCTGCAGTCGCGGTATCCGCAATGCCGGCATAGAACTCGGCGGCGCTGCGTTCATGTTCGTACGCGAGAAGGATGGCCTCACGCACCGACAATTGATAGTGCACCCGGCCAATATCAATGGCTTCCGGACTTTCAGCGCCAGTCCATTTGAAATCCCAAGGTGCATAGTGAGGCAGTTCGACTTTTGAACACATTTCCGTGATCTCAGCCAAGTGCTTCGTTTCCGCTTTTTCCAGGCGTCGAAAAATCGTTGCAACATCATCCCGATGATGCGTTTCCATCTGCTGGGCGAGCTCACCATAACGCTCGGCAGCCTCAGTCTCCATCGCCAGCGCGTGTGCCAGAAGTTCGGGAATTGTGTGGATGAGACCATCCCTATTTGAAGCTGTGTTCATAGTGCAAATCTCGCTTCCAGTTCTGCAATTGATCCATCGGTTGGTTCATGTTCAGGTCTGAACGGGGGGCGTTCGCCTTTGTATAGAACCTTGCCGACATTGAATCCATCGTCGGTCATCAGACGGCGCGCGGCGCGCGCGGCATCCCCGGTGAAGTCGACGACTGCGGTTCGCACGATGTCACGCCATTCCGCCTGTTCGGGTCTAAAGGTAACGCAGGGACTCAGAACCTGTACCAGTGAGAAACCCGGGTGGCGGATGGCTTCTACGATGATCTGTGCCATATTGACTGGATCGCTGCTTGAAACGCGGGCAATGAAATTCGCCCCGGACGCCAACCCGACAACCAGCGGCTGGAAGGGATTGATTCCGGTTCCTTCCGGCGTCAGTTTGCTGCCTTCCCAGTCAGGAGCGGTTGTCGGCGAGGCTTGGCCTTTGGTCATGCCATAAACCTGATTGTCCATGACGATATAGGTGATGTCGACATTGCGACGGCAGGCATGCAGAAAGTGGTTGCCACCGATTGAAAACCCGTCGCCGTCGCCGCCGGTGACCAGCACGGTCAACTCAGGGCGAGCGAGTTTCAGTCCTGTAGCGACAGGCAAGGCGCGTCCATGGACGCCATGAAAACCGTACACACTGGTATAGGCAGGGATTCGTGAAGAGCAACCGATCCCTGAGACAACCGCAACTTCTTCAGGTGGCAGTTCAAGCTCGGCGAGAGCGCGCGTAAGGGCATTGAGCACCGTGTAATCGCCGCATCCCGGGCACCAAATGGGCTTCAATTCGGATTTAAAATCCTTGGGTTTGAATTTCCGCGCAACAGCTTCCATCATGCACTCCAGGAGTTAAGTTGTTCCAGAATTCGGGCGGGGCCGAATCCGAGCGGGCCAGCTTGATGCATGGCCAGTGTTTCCTTTGGCAAATCGTAGAATGCTCTGAGCATCCGGTAGAACTGGCCACTGTGTGACTGTTCGACAACCATGGCGCGTGAGATGCCTTCCAGAGCGGCTGCCATTTTTTCCGGTTGTACGGGTGCTATCAGGCGGACAGAAATCAGGCGAGCCCTTCCCCCGGAATCAGAGAATCTTTGCAGGGCTTCACGCGCCGGACCGGTAGAGGATCCCCAAGTGATGATCGCAATATCCCCCGGACCATTGTCCGAGTCGGTGATCTCTGCCCAGTGGTCGCCGTAATTGAACTGGGTGATTTTTCTTAGGCGCTTTTCCATTTGCGCCTGGTGATCCGAGGATTGCGACGAAGGCGTGCCAAATTCATTATGTTCAAGGCCGTCGGCCGTATGGGTCAGCCCCGGTGTACCGGGAATCGCCATTGGTGAAACGCCCGAAGCGGTCACGGCATAGCGTTTGTAGCGCTCGCCTTCGACTGCGGTTTTTGCGGTTTCTCTCTGGCCGATAAAGGCCAGTTCAGCAGGGCGCGGGATGACTGCCCGCGATTGGCCCAAAGCTTGATCAGTGAGAACCAACGCAGGCGTTTGCATCGCCTCAGCAAGGTGCACAGCCCACTGAGTGGTGAACAGGCAATCGGAGACCGAGTTGGCAGCAACAACAATGTGGGGTGCGTCACCGTGCAAGCCATATACCGCAATGTTCAAATCGCTCTGCTCTGATTTGGTGGCGATACCGGTCGATGGGCCGACGCGCATTACATCGACCACTACCAGCGGGACTTCGGCTGCTACAGCCAGGCCGAGTGACTCGATCATTAGTGACAAGCCAGGCCCTGAGGTTGCAGTCATCGACGGTACACCACCGTAGGATGCGCCTATGATCTGGTTGATGGAGGCCAATTCGTCTTCTGCCTGCACCAGCACTCCACCGACTTTCGCCAGTGAGGGCGCCAGCCACTCGAG
Organism: Sulfuritalea sp.; assembly: GCA_021738385.1. Taxonomy (GTDB): domain Bacteria; phylum Pseudomonadota; class Gammaproteobacteria; order Burkholderiales; family Rhodocyclaceae; genus Sulfuritalea. Next base: position 9,811 of record JAIPCF010000079.1, read on the forward strand.
AATCTCGGTGGCCGGTGTGATTGGATAGGCAGCTACAAAGCGTACTCCCCCTCGGATGACCCCAAGGCCAGTTGCTTCGTTTCCAGTGATGCTCCAGCGTTCTTCTGCTGAAGCAGAGGCGGTCGGTAGTTTGGGAATTGAAGGCAGATCCGCCGCTGCTGCAACGCCTGCATGAAATGCCTCCATGCTGGCGTCAATAGCTCCCTGACCCTTTCGCTTCAAGTTTTTTTCGACAACCGTCTGCATCGCTTCCTTGGGCAGGCCGATCATCGCAGCAATGGCCCCCAGGGCAACCATGTTTGGACGCCCATTCTCGATCTTTCCGGCTATTTCTGACATTGGCAGCCCGGTCTCACGCGGCTTGGCGCTCAACAGTCCCGCAGGAGCGTTGCCGTGTGCGGGGTCACCAACGATAAGGCTGTCGGCGGCAAGGGGAATTTCCGCGGCAAAGCGGGTGATGTTCTCCCAGTCGATAGCCATCAGTAAGTGATAGCTGTCGTCGTGCGACATGATGGGTTCGGTGGCGAAGCGCAACATGGCGGCCGCCTCGCCACCGCGAATTTGCGGCCCTGAAGAACGGCTCATCAATGCATACCAGCCTGCATTGGCTGCAGCCTCCAGCAGCAGAGAACCAGCGGTTACAACACCAGCTCCACCACTACCGGCGATGACAAGCGAGACGCTTTGTAAGGTCATTTGCACTTCCTCTATCGAGCAGAATAAGTCTAAGCTTCAAATATTTAGTAGGTTGATAAAGTCCCTACTGTCGATGCAGGATATCCGTTTAAAAGATGGAAGTCAAATCATTAGAAGTCCATCAGTGAATGATTATTTGGCGAAACCGGGAACTCCATCGGCCTGCACTGAAGACTGTCGAATTCAAAGTGAGATTCGTCCCGCGGGGCCTTTCTGCGCCGTATCGCCAACGCCGACTTTTGCAGCCTTGTATATGAGATCAGCCATGCATGAAGCGGTTCAGGTTTGCAGAAATTCCCGTGTTACTCCCTCGAGCACCAGACAAGTGAGCACGCCGCTGCGGTAGGCGCCTGTATCAATGCCGATGCGATTGCGGCGAACCACCGGTAGAGAGGAAATGCTGTGGCCGTGCACGATGAGCGCGCCATGATCCAGCCCGGAATCAAGAAAGGTTTTGCGGATCCACATGCAGTCGTGGTCGCTTTGATCAGCGAGGGAAATGCCCGGGCGGACGCCGCCATGGACGAAACAATAGTCGCCGACGTGATGCCGGACTTGCAGCGACTCGAAAAACTCTAGATGAGTCTGCGGCAGGACGGACGCAAAGCGATCGCGCAGGTTCGCCACACTGCTGTCGTCGCGGGCCAGTGAATCAGGAGCGTCGACGCCATAGTGGCGAAGCGTATCGAGGCCACCATAGTCAAACCAGTGTTTTCCGGCATCGAGATCGCCGTCGAGAAACCTCAGCAGCAGGTCTTCGTGGTTGCCTTTGAGCGTAATCCGCCTGAATCCATCCGGCAGCCAATTACGAACCAGATCGACCACTGCTTGTGAGTCCTCGCCGCGACTGACGTAGTCGCCAAGATAGACGACAAATCGGTGTAGTGCCCGTCGCTGGCTCACATCCTCTGAGATGCGATCATGCAGCGCGGCCAGCAAATCCACGCGGCCATGAATGTCGCCGATGGCGTAAATGACGGTATCGGGAGGTGTCCTTGGTGTCATGTCCGGATCGCCGGCCCCCACCGGCGTGGCTGTGCTCCCGTCGCTACATCAACGTGCGCCAACCACCCGGTGAAGTCGCTCGGATTTGTATCAGGCCGCGAAATCGCGCATTTCGGCATACACCGCCTGCTCCATTTTGAGCAGCGCCTCACGTTGTTCCGCCGGCCACTCATACATCAGTGCTGTTGTCTTGACATCGCGCCAGGATTGATCGCGAGCGCCCATGACTTCCATTTCCCATAGCATGATGACGTTCGGTGCCGCGGCCTCGATACGAGGCTTGATCTGGCGTGCCTTGCCTTTGACGAGAAAAGTAACGTCGTCTGGTCCGATGACCTGCAGGGAAACCAAGCCCGTGCGCTGCACGTTAGCCATTGCCGAGCCACCATCATCGACGCCGAATCGCAGGTGCTTGTCGTCAATGGCGACAACCCAGGTGTAGGCCGAGGTTGCATAGCCGTCGGCGCCAGCGGTCAGGAGCAGCGCAGGTGCGCCGGGACGCAAGTAACCAATGAGTTTCTGAGGAAGATTGGGGGTAACGTTGCCGATCATGATGTTCTTCTCCTGGATGAGGTAATTAGCGCCAAGTGGCGGTTGCTTCGCGGATTACTTTGTAAAACCATTTGTCAGTGGACGTTCCATTTTTCGGTGCCGGCTCTAAAGGCAATTCACCTTGTTTGAACAAGCTCAGTTCAGATGCGTCGTCTGCTGCGACGGGGTGGCCTTCGACCGAGTGTGCGCGGAATGCGATGATGATTACGTCAACATCGGCCTGCGAAAACACATCAATCAATCCATCGATCTCGACGTCGAGGCCCGTTTCTTCACGTACTTCACGAATGGCGGCTTCGGTAAGTGACTCTCCACATTCGACATATCCACCTGGAGGTGCCCAATAATCCTTGAGCGGGCTCAGTGCACGCCGAACCAGCAGCAGTTGCTCCTCATGTTTGACTACGGTCAGTGTTACGGGTGTTGGGTTTCGGTAGAAAACCACGCTACAGCGCGAACACTGCTCGCGTTCACGTCCATCTACATATGCCAATATGGTTGAAGATCCACAATGGCGACAGTACCGCTTTATCATTTGACCTTGATCCGCAGCCTGACGATGTCGCCATCCTGCAGATCCAGTTTCTGTCTGACGGCAACCGGTGCCAGGACTTCAAACTTGTCGGTGGGATAGTCCGCAATATCGGGTAGCACGGCAGCCGCTTCTATTTGCTCGTTGATCAGTACCTCGAAGCACTTGGAGGCACAGAACCCTTGTGGCGGAACGATCGGAATGCCGACAGCTTGATGGAGTCTGGAACGCGCGTTTGCCCATGCGCTACCGGCCAAGCTCAAATTGAGCGTACCGGGATAGGGTGAGAACCCCAGCTTTTCCAGAAACTCACGTTCAGCCCATTCCAGTTGAGTAAACTTCGCACCTTCACCGAGTCCGCTGCACAGTTTTCCTTCGAGTTCAAAAACTATTGATGTCACTGCGACGACTTCGCCTTTTCGCGTTCTTCGTTGCCGGTCCAGCGCTTGAATAGATTGAGTTCAACGCCGAGATCGAACTGGTCGAGGGCCTTATTGACCGACTGGTCAATGATGTCTTCCAGGGTTTTCGGGCGGTGGTAGAACGCCGGTAACGGCGGCACCAGCACGGCACCGGTTTCAGTGACCTGTGTCATCAGGCGCAAATGTCCCAAATGAAGCGGCGTTTCTCGAATCATCAGAACCAGACGACGTCTTTCCTTGAGCGTGACATCGGCGGCGCGGATCAGCAGATTGGTGTTGAACGAGTTGGCCAGCGCCGAAAGTGTCTTGATCGAACAGGGTGCGATCACCATGCCGTCGTGCCGGAAGGATCCCGACGAGATGCAGGCACCGACGTCATTGATGTCATGTACAAAGCTGGCGAGGTTCTTGACTTGGTCTATCGAATAGTCCGTCTCATAGACGATCGTCCGCTTTGCCGAGTCCGACATGACCAGGTGTGTTTCCACGCCAGCCTGTTTGAGTACTTCGAGAATTCGCAATCCATAGATGGCTCCGCTTGCTCCCGAGATTCCAACGACCAGTTTCATTTTCCTATCCTCATTTGAGGGGATGTTTCGAGTGGGCGAACGCATCGCCTATCCTGAAGCAAACCCGAGTTCGGCCAGCACGGCCTGGGCTTTGGCTGCGGCAGCAGCCGGGATGGTGATCTTATCGAACTCCGGGCCGCTGCCTCGCGTTGCGTTCATTCCCATGCGCGAGCCGATACCACTGCCGACGCAGGAAGGATCGATCACATAGCCTTCCATTCCGGAAAGGATCACCGTGTCGCGGTCGGGCTGAAATCGTGTCGCCAGCGCCCAGGCCACTTCACGCGGGTTGCGGATGTCCACGTCGTCGTCGACCACGGTGACCATCTTCAGGCGCTTGTCCATGGAGAGTGCGAGGTGTATCAGGCGCCTGGCTTCGGTCGGTTTGGCTTTGGCCAGTGAAATGACGGCATTGAAGCCACAGGTGCCGGTAGTCAGGTCAAGATCTGCGATTCCGCTCATCTGGGTTTGCAACTGGCCGAGCAGTTCGGTTCCGGCCGCCAGCGACAGCAGGCTGTCGACATCGGCGGTCCACGGGCACAGGGCCGGGTAGATGTAGTCGCGGCGATGGGTGACCGCCGTGACCTCCACAACGGGACTGATGTTGGAAAAATAGTAGCCGGTGTTTTCGCCGAAGGGGCCTTCCTGCTCGCGAATTCCCGGCAGCACGTGGCCCTCGATGATGATCTCGGCGCGAGCCGGGACGTCAATGGCGACGGTTTCCGCACGGACCATATCCACCGGTGCGCCGCGCAGCGCGCCCGCCAGGTCCATTTTGTCCGGGCCCAGCGGCCCGGTTTTGACGACCGAGGCGATCAGCAGTGCCGGTTCCACGCCAAGCGCCACGGCGATCTCCAACGGTCGGCCGGCGGCTTCCGCGGCGGCGTGAAAAGCGGACAGAGGCGGATTGGCCAGCAAGATACCCATGCGCTTGCCACCCTTGACCATCATGCGATGGATTCCCATGCCGCGGCGGCCCGACACAGGGTCATGACAAAGTACCACGCCGGTAGTGATGAACGGCCCGCCATCACCCTCGTAATGTGTCAGCACTGGCAGCAGGGCGGCGAGATTCTCCGGTGCCAGATGGCGCACTTCCTTGACCGGTGCATCGTCAGTCTGGCGAGGGGGAATGCCCTGTCGCGTGCGCTGCAGATAGGTCGCGGCCAGTTCGGCTTCGGTGGTGTCCAACGCCTTCGCCATGCGTTTGCGGCTGGCGACCAGATTGCCAACTACGCGCGCTCCCGGATGGCCGGTGACGTTTTCAAACAGAACAGCGGGGCCATTTGCCGGCATGGCGCGTAGCAGCGCAGCCATTTCGTGTTTCGGATCGAAGGACTGTTTGACGTTGAGCAGGTCATTGCCAAGGTCGGCAAGGAAGGCACGCAGGTCAGAGTAGCTCATATTCCCAAAAAGTCGGCGGT